>DASVWD010000139.1 GCA_036389795.1 Longimicrobium sp. | reverse complement strand
TTCGTTCGATAAGGCGGTAGCTCAAGTCGGAGCGCGGCTCGAACGCGCCGGCGTACCGCTCCAGTGCGAAACCCTGCCCGCGCTGGGGCAGCGGACGACCGTCGCCAAGGCTGTCTTGCATCCCTGATAATCTCTAGTTATTAGACTTTCCGACGGCGGGGCTCGTGGTGGGAGGAATTTAAAGATGTCGTCTAGATCACGCTACAGGCGACACCGAAGTACGTATCGGATTACTCCGGCAGCGGAAATTGTCGCCGCGGAGGCTTGCTCCTCAGGAGGCGTCTCTGCGCTTCGGACGACAGACGAGTATATAGTTCCGTCGTCCGGATCGAGCGGTGTCCGAGCAGGATCTGGCGGATGTCCACGCTTTCCTCGAGGAGAAGCGTGGCCACGATGTGCCGGATCATGTGCGGAGTCACGGACTCGCGGAGCCCGGCTTCCGTCGCGGAGCGTTTCAGGATCGAGCGAGCCAACTCTTCACGGTCGCGATCGTGCTGTACTGCGGCGCCACCGACCATGGCGCCGGGGCCGAGCTCTGGGTCACCAATCGATCCCTGCGGCCCGGGCGGTAGCGCGTGACAGCGGGCGCGCCCGGCCGCGGACGGGGAGGCCGGACGAAGACATCCGCTGGATCCTGGCATTCGTCGCAGCGGCCACATGGGTGGGTCCTCGAGTTCGCGCGCCCGGCACGGTTGCTAGCGGCTCAGCGCAGGCGGGCGCTGTCGGGGATCGAACTGCCCAGGTACCGCTCGCACCCGATGCGGTCGCCGTCGGCGTCCAACCGATAGGGATCGGGGCCGTCGACTCAGACGGCGTAGCCCAGGTCGCGGCAGTCGACGTCGCTGCCGCCGAGCGCGGGGTAGCGGCCCAGCGGCAGGGAAGACGGAGCGTCGCGAGCTGGACCGTCCTCCCGGTCCCCGACGCGACCGTAGACGGCCAGCAGCAGGGCCGCCGCACAACCGAGCACCAGGCTTCGCACGGTCCAGGAACGGCGTGTCTTCGAGTGCATCGCCCACCTCTGCGCGGGGCCGTCATCGGGCATGTCCGGATGGATTTTCATCTCGATGATGGGCCTTCTGGAGTTTTACTCCCCCCGCCGCCCGCGCGCCGGGTCCGGAGTGGCCGCTTCATCCTCATCCCCGGCGAGCGCCCCGACCCGGAGCACCAGGTCGCCCGAAGCTCCCTCCGTGAGCCCGTCGACCAATCCGGCCGCCACCTCCGGCTCCCGGAACGTCCGCCGCGCGGCCGAGAGCCGGGCGACGAAGTCGTCCCATCGCCGCGGTATGCGTTGCAGCGGACGTTCGGCGAGCAGGTCCAGCGCGTAGACCGCGAACAGCGCCGCCTCGGTTTCCCGGCTCGCGGGCGTTCCCGCGGCCTGGGCTGGATGGGGCGGAAGGCGCCCCAGGCGATCCAGTGGGGGGATGTCGGCCGGCGCGGCGCGGTAGGGCCTGCCGAGCAGCGTACCCAGGGGGGCGGCCAGCGCCACCGCGTGCAGCGCGCCGGGCGACCCGGGCGGCCCCCCGGCCACGCGATACCCGATGGTCGCGGGGTGGTACATCCCCAGGCCGAGTCCAAGCACCGAGAGCTCGCGCCACAGCCGCGCCGCCGCGGCGACCAGCGCGCGGGGATCCTGGTCGCGCCACGCCCGCAGCGAGGCGGACGACGCGAGGGGCAGGGCCACGGGCGGCGCGTAGAGATAGCCCGGCTCCCGTGCGGGGCGGCCCAGGCACCGCGGCGAGCGCCCCGTGGTCCGCGTTTCCAGCGCGCGGAAGAAGGCGTGCTCGTGCTGCACCGCGCGCTCTCCGGCTTCGGTGGAGGCGGTGCGCAGCCAGCCGTGCGTCAGGTCGCGCAGGGGGAGCGGAACCACCCGCGTCTCCCAGCCGAACGCCTGCTCGGTGCGGACGGGCTCTCCGGTCGCGAGCACCGCGTCGCAGGCGACCGCGCCGGCGGGAGCGAGGATGCGGACCGACGTCCGCGACCGCCGCGGCAGGCGCTCCCAGGCGGGGGTCGCTCCCGCCCGCAGGGTGCCCCGCGCCACCACCTCGGCCAGCCACCGGTCGGCGGAGATGCGGGCAAAGGGGACGACGACGGCCGGGGTGCCGGTTTCCAGCCAGCGGCCCCCCGGGTCGGCCGGAAGGTCGAAGAGCGGCCCCGCCCAGGCCCCGGGGTCCACGCTCACCGCGTCGGCCCCCGGAGGGACGGCGGCCACGCACTCGGCCCGCACGCCGCAACGCACCCCGCGCCCCCGCACCTGCACCGGCCAGCCGTCGCCCCTCCGGATGAGGACGTAGGGACCGAAGAGCGGGACCACGTACAGGGTGGCTGCGGGGGCCGCCGCGCGAGGCTCCGCCGCCGGTGCGGGAGCAGGGGAGGGAGCCCGGTTGCGCGACGCGTGGCGGAGGAGGACGCCCCACGCGTCGAGGTCGGCGCCGGCGGGCGCGAGTCCCGCGTCCACCACCGCCACCGACTCGCGGGCGGCGATCTCGTCGAGCGCGCGGACCGGGCGTGCCGCTCCCGGGCGTCCGCGCAGGCGCGCCAGGTGCCGCGCGGCAAGGCTCCGCAGCGCCTCGGCCCGGCCGGGCGACGCGCCCGCCGCGCGGGACGGGTCGGCCTCTTCCACCGCCGCCGCGAGCTCCGCGCGCGATACCGCGTCGGGCCAGCGCTTCGCCTCCAGCGGCTCGTCCACGCGCGCGGGAAGCCGGCGCTCGGCTGCGGCGAGCTCCTCCTCCACCCGCTCCAGCCGCGCGCGGCGGGCCCGCAGCCACGCGGATTCGCGGGTGCGGAGCGAGCCCTCGTCCACGCCGGCCACCTCCAGCGCGCGCGCCAGGTGCCAGGGGAGCCGCTCGGAGAACCGGTCGCGGAGGCGGCGCAGCACGCGTTCCACCTCCACCGCCGCGTCGTGGCGCTGGATCGCGCGGGTGGCGCGCCCCCGGACCGCGTTCCAGGCGTGGTCGAGCGACCTGCGGGCCAGCCCCCCCGCGTCGAGGTCGGCGCCCCGCCGCCCGAAGGCGCGCAGCAGCGGGCTCTTCGCGCCGTCCAGGAAGCGCGCGAGGTCGGCGGCCGACGCGGCCAGCGCCGGGTTATCGCCGCCGGCCCGGCGCGCGTCGATCCCGGCCAGGAGCTCGCGGGCCTCGCCCTCCACCCGGACCAGGTGCCGGCGCGCCTCGTCGGACACGTCGAGGCGGCCGCGCAGGGCGGCGGCCGAGCGGGGGGCGGCGGTGCTCACCGGCGGCCTTCGACACAGGCCTCGCGCCGGTGCCGCTGCACGGTGTCGCCCGGGAGCCGCGGGCGGATTTCCAGCTCGATGCGGCGGTCGGCGGGGTTGGCCCCCGCGCCCGCCCGGGCGAGGTCGGGACGCACCGGGTAGTAGTGGCTGCGCCCCAGCGCCGACACGCGGCAGGCGGGGACGCCGGCGCTGTCGATCAGGAAGAGCGCCACGGTCGCGGCGCGCGCCGCGCTCAGCACCCAGTTGCGCTCGTCGCTCCCCTCGCTGCTGGTGTGGCCGACCACCTGCACCTGGTCGATCTCGTCCACCAGCCCCCCGGAGAGGAAGCGCCCGAAGTCGTGCAGGATCTTCTTCCCCTCGGGCTTCAGGCGGGCGAGGGCGTGCTCGTTCCTGGGAAAGGTGGCCTCCTCGGCGATGCGCACCAGCACGTAGTCTCCCACGCGCTGCACGCTCACGCGGCGGTCGGCGGCCCCGGCGAGCACGGAGTCGATCCGCGCCAGGTTCGACGCCTGGGCGTCGGCCTGGTGGGCGCGCTGGATGGCCGGCACGGCGAGCGCCGCGAACAGGATCAGGAAGAGGAGGGTGGTGGCGGCCAGCAGGTCGGCGAACGCCGGCCACGGCCCGCCGCCGCCCTCCTCGTCTCCCACGCCGGACCGCATCGCTCCTAGCTCCCGAGGCCGAGGAGCGGGAGCAGGGCCCGGCCGGCCAGGTACAGGCCGTATCCAAGCCCCAGCCCGGCGAGCGTGCCGGCGGCCTGCGCCGCCGCCAGCTGCCCCGGCGTGGGCCCGCGCTCCCCCTCCAGCGCCGCGGCGATGCGGCGCAGGAGGGCGCTCACCTCGGGGTCGCGCGGCGCCCCGTCGTGCGCCGCCGCGAGTGTCGGCGCCGCGGCGCGGGCGCCGGCCGCCTTCAGCGCCTCGACGGCCGCGGACAGGCGGCCGTTCACGCTCTCCGCCGCCTGGGCCCACGCGGCCGCGGCGCGCTCGTCCACGCTGGAGACGCGCTCGGCCACCCGCTGCAGCATCACGTCGACCGTGTCGATGGCCGGCTGCGCGCGTCCCACCGCGTCGGCCACAGCCTCCATCCGCGCGACCACCGCCTCGCTCCCCTCCCTGAGCGCGGCGAGCGTCTGCTGGACCCCCGCGGCGGTGCGCTCGGCGCCTGCCTGGTAGCCGCCCAGGGAGCGGAGCGCGTCGTGCAGCGCGAGGGCGCTCTGCCGCATCAGGTCGATGGCCTGCTCCGAGGCCTGGGAGCGCTCCTGCACCGTGTCGACGATCCCGTGGTAGGCCCGGGCGACGCTCTCGACCATCTCGGCGAGCGTGCCCACCCGGCGCTGCAGCTCGCGCAGCTCGCTCCCGGTCTTCTCGTGCAGCGCCTCGTCCTGCTGCGCGGCGAGCTCCACCAGCCGCTCGTTCAGCCGCTCGAACGCCTCGTGGAAGCTTTCCGACAGCCCGTTCATCCCGGACTCGAGCCCCTCGATGGCGCGCCCCGTGTCGCGGACCGACGCCGCGGTCTCGCGCAGCTCGCGGACGGCCTCGGTGAGCGGATCGACCGAGCCGCCGGCGTGCAGGCCGCCGTAGAGGAACTCGGTGGAAACGAGCTCCAGCCGCTCCAGCAGGTTCCGCCGCCCGGTAGCCAGCCCCTGCGCCATCAGCCCCACGGCGATGGCGCCCACCAGCGCCAGGGCGTTGCCGCCGAAGGCGTCGGCCACGGCGCGCAGCGGCGCGGCGATGTCGGCGGCGCCCGGCTGCGTCCCGCCCGTCCGCGACACCGCGTCGATCAGCCCGGGGAGCGCCGTCTTCACCCCGGCGAAGGTGCCCAGCACGGCCAGGAGGAGGAGGAGCGACGAGGCGTAGCGGGCGAACACGCCGTAGCGCGCGGTGCGCGTCTCCGCGATCCCCCGTAGCTCTTCGGGCGAGACGCGGAGGTAGGGATCGCGGGCCTTCTCCAGGATCCGCCGGACGCGGTCGTCGATCAGCGTCTCGACGCGGCCGCCCGCCTCGGCGTCGTACTCGCGGGCGCCCTCGCGGAAGAGCGCCTCGCGCTGCGCCGCGGGGGCGAACACCAGCCCCAGCCCCTCGCGCCCGTGCCGGTTGACCCACTCCACGTCCTCTTCCTCGGCGGCCATCTCGGCCCGGTCCTGGCGCACGCTCCACCAGGCCCGCAGCACCAGCATGAATCCCAGCACGATCAGGCCGGTGAGGGCGAAGTTGGGCTCGTGGCCCAGCCCCACCAGCCCGAGCACCGCCGCCGCCGTCGCGCCCTCCTCGCGCGCGAGCAGCACGCCGAACAGGGCCGCGCTCGCGACCAGGTAGAAGAGCACCCCGAGCCACTCGTAGACCGCGGCCGACCGGCTCCCGCGCGGCGGGAGGGCCAGGCGCCCGAGGGTCTTCGGCGCGGCCGGGCGCGGCGGCGGGGCCGGGGCGGCGTGGGGCGGGGGCGCGGGCGTCGACTCACTCATAGCGGCCTCGCCACGCCCTTGCGCAGCACGCTGCCGCCGCTGGCGGACCACGTCACCACCGCGGGCCGGTCGGCCTGGTACCGGGCGCCCGGCTCCCGCCGCTCCCAGTCGAAGAAGGTGCTCCAGCGCTGCAGCGCCGGGTCGGTGAGCGCCACCCGCGGGTTCAGCCACACCTCGCCTTCACCCCCCCTGCGCTCCAGCCACGCCTCGGGCGGGTGGCGCACGCTGGGAACCACGGCGTCGTTGCTGGCCTCCACGGACACCGCGTCGGGCGAGGGCTCACGCGGCTGCGCGAAGGTGTGTGCGGACCAGGCTGCGGCGCCGGGGATCGGCGAGGGTTCTGGCGAGGTCTCCCGGACCGGCTCCCGGAACGCGTCGCGCGTCGATCCATCCGCCGGCTCCGGCCGCGACGCGATCACGCGCGTTCGCTGGAACGCCATCGTTTCCTCGAGGAGCCGCTCGAGCAGGCCGGCGATGTGCCTGAGGTCGCCGCGGACGACGTGCAGGCCCTGGATGTCGTCGCGGATCGCCCTGAGATCGTCGTGGGCGAGGCGCACGCGCCCCCCGTCGGCGGCACCCGGCTCGTTCTCCGGCCGTCGGCGCCCGAAGGGGACCAGGCCGCTGCGGACCAGCACCAGCGCGGCGCCCAGGCCGACCAGGGCGCCCGCCGCGGCCCACGCGAGAGGGCTCATCCCTCACCTCGCGCGTACGAGGCGAAGAACGCGTCCATCAGGTGGTCGAGTACGGCCGCGGCCTCGACCATGAACAGGGAGCCGGGAGCGCCGTGGGTCTCCCGCAGCAGCCTCTCCAGCCGTCCGCGCGTGGCCTGCTGGATCCCCTCGGTGCCCATCCCCCGCAGCGCCTGCTCCAGGTGGTCGGGGAAGGCGGGCCACGGTCCGCCCACCCCCGCCAGGCGCTCGCGGGCGGCCGCGGCGAGCGCGGCGTGGAAGCGGTCGATCTCCATCGGGCCGCTCTCCCAGCGGATGCCGCTGATGGTGTCGGGGGTGGCCTTCAGGTGCGACGCGATGCGCGAGGTCGCGGCGTAGCGCACCGGCTCGCCGCCGGGACGCTCGATGCGCACCGACTCGCCCACCACCGAACCCCGGGCGTCGGCGGCCAGCGCGAGCTTCGTGGCGTCGACCCCGGCGACCAGCCCCAGCGCCACCTCGTGCTTGGGGGCGATGCTCGGCACCACGCGCGGCGCCCTGGCCTGCGGCACCCCGCGCGCGGCCGCCAGCACGGACAGCAGCACGTCGCGGAAGGGGTTGGAGACCGTCTCTCCCCACTCGCGCTGCAGCCACTCCAGGAAGCGGCTCCCGTTCCCCGCCAGCACCACCGCGTCCAGGCGCAGGTCGGGGTGCGCGGCGTCGAGCGCGCGCAGCAGCAGCCCGGTGTGGTGGAAGGCGGCCGCGAAGAAGTACAGCACCACGCCGCGGAAGGCGCCGTACTCCGGGCTCTCGCGGAAGCGGAGCGCGCCGTCGGCGCGGTACCAGGGGCTGCGCAGCAGGTAGCCCAGCGCCAGGGCGTCGTGCCCCTCCTTCTCGAACTTTCGCAGCGGCTCCAGCTGCGAGCCGGGGAGCCCGTTCAGCTCGGCCCACCCGGCGAACGCGCGCACGAAGGGGTTGGTGAATCCCGTCACGCCGGCCTGGCGCACCCGCGCGCTCACCAGGTCGCGTCCGCCCCAGCGCAGCGAGTCGAGCACGAGGGCGGTGCCGCGCGCGTACACGGCCAGGTCGGTCGTTCCCCCGCCCACATCCATGATCACCGACGCGTCACCGGTTACGGCCACCGATCCGCGGCCCAGGAAGTACTGGAGCGCGCTCTGCCCCTCGTCGAGCGGGGCGGCGAGCCGCGGCGAGCCGGGTGCGCCCGCGCCGTCGGACGCGCCCAGCACCCCGCGCCAGCGGGCCTGCAGGTCGCTCAGCCGGTCGGTCTCGAAGGCGCGGGGGTAGGCGTACGCGAAGGTGACGTTCTCCGGCCGCACCCCGGCCTCGCGGGCGCTCGCGAGCGCCAGCGCGGCCACGTTGCGGAGGAACACCGCGGCCAGGAACTCCTCGCGGTCGTTGGTGGACCACTTCAGGTCGTCGGCCACGCGGTTGCGCGCGTCGTCCTTCACCCACCCGGCGAAGGGAACGTTCACCCGCAGCGCGACCGGCTCGCGGCCCGGCGCGTTGAACGACGGGAGGGCGCTCACGTGCACCACCGCGCTGTTGAACGGCTCGGGCGAGATCTTCTCGGGGAAGAAGAACGAGTCGGTGTAGAAGGGCAGGTCGGCCCCCGCCCGCGTGATCGGGAGGAGGAGCCGCTCGTGCTGGAGCACCGCCGGCTCCTGCACGCCGTCCCTGCGCATGGCCACCACGGTGTTCGAGGTGCCGAAGTCCACCCCCACCGTCCAGCGGTCGGCGGAGGGCGGCGGGGCGGCGCGGTAGCGGGGAAGGAGCACGCCCAGCGCCTGCGGCGGCAGCCCGGGCCCGCTGTCGGTCTCGAAGGCGAGCACCGTGGGGGCGCGGCCGAAGGCGTACGTTGACGCCTCGCCCGAGCGTTGCGCCTGCCCGTCCTCGGGGAGCTCCGCGCCGTCGGCGAACGCCTTCAGCCGGAGCGTGGTGGAGGGGTGGATCGGCCCCGGGGCGGGGTCGAGGCGGAAGACCGCGTAGTGGGGCCAGTCGTCGGCCAGGAAGGCGGGCCACACCACCACCTCGGGCCCTCCCTGGTCCTGCCGGATCTGGGCCGCGGTGTAGCGCAGGGTGACGCGGAGCTCCTCGGGGTGCTCGCTCCCCACCGGGATGGTGAGCGTCACGCGCACCTCGCCGGGGCGCGGCACGTCGATCCTCAGCCACCGCTCCACCTCGGCCGGCTGGAACCAGCGGAAGAAGTCGGGCTTGAGCGGAAGGGCGATCTGCGGCTGCGCGAACGGCGCCTGGGTCACCGAGGAGTCGGGGTGATAGCACCCGTGCCCGTACGCCCCCTCGGGGTCCAGGGGATAGCTCAGGATCACCAGCGCGTCGGCCAGCCAGTCCGTCTCGGGAAGCACCCAGCGGCGCCGGTGCGAGGTGCCGGGAAGGACCTCGCGGTCGCGGATCCGCTCCAGCCCCGCCGGTAGCTCCACCCGGGGCAGCCCTTCGCCGTACACGCCGTCGAAGGTGCCGGGAACCAGCACCAGGGGCCGCGGCTCGGGGCCGGCGGTGGCCCGCAGCGTCCACCGGCTGGGGAGGTGCCCCGGCGCGCCGGTGTACAGGGTGACTCCCGCGAAGGCGTGCTCGCCGGCGTGGCGCAGGGACAGCCTGCGAACCTGCGCCTCGATGCTCTCGGGGGTGGCCAGCTCGCCCTGCCGCGGCCCGGCGGCCCGCCGCGCGTCGGCCACCGCATCGGCCAGCCAGTTGGCCACCCCCCGGCGCACGGCGTCGCCGTCCACGTGCTCCGAGGGCGCGGGGCGGGGCGCCAGCATCTGCGGGAGCACCACCGTGGCCACGTAGCGCTGGAACGAGAACTCGCGCTCGCGCAGGGGGCGGGCGGGCTGCCCCGCGGCGTAGCGGAAGAGGTAGGGATAGTCTTCGTGGGCGGCGTCTTCGGCGGTGAAGAGCACGGTGTACGGCGAGGAGGCGAAGACCGGCCGCCCGTCGACCGTGGCGAGGGTGATCACGGGGAGCGCGCTGGCCTCGCGGGTCTCGTGCTGCGCCGTCCGCGGCGCCAGGTCGACCAGCGCCGACGCGTAGTCGCGCACCCGCGCGGTCACCTCGCTCCCCACCAGGTCGGGGACGCGCACCTGCGCCGTCTCCAGCCGCAGCGACTGGGGCCCGGACACCCAGGCCAGCTCCAGCGCGTCGAGGAGTTCGTTCTCCACCAGCGCCCGGGCCGGGTGGTTGGGGTCGAGCATGGCGTCGCGGAAGAGGAAGAGCCGCGCCCACGGGCTGGGGACCGACTGGACGCGCGTGCGGAACGCCCCGCTGTCGTCGTCGCGGGGCACCTCCAGCTTGCCCAGCTCGGCGGGAGCCTCCACCACGCTCCAGCGGCCGGGGGGAAGGTCGGGAACGTTGGTCTGCGGACGGAAGCGCGGCAGCAGCCGGCGGGCGCGTGCGGGCGTGGCCATCTCAGTCCTCCTCCTGGCCGGGCTGTTCGGCTTCGGGGAAACGGTCTTCGGCAAAGCGCTCGCTCCCGGCGCGCAGCACCTCCACGAAGGCGCCGAACCCGCCGTTCCTGCGGCGCGCGGCCTCGGTGTTCCAGGCGCGGAACACGCTGAACACGTCGTCGGGGCGCCGCCCCCGCTGGCCGCCGCGCCCGAAGCCTTCGATCAGCGCGTGGGTGGGCACCCGGGTGGGCTGGTCGGTGGTGGCGGCGGCCAGGCGCAGCGCGGGGGTGGAGCGCCGCAGCTCGCGGAGCCACTCCCAGGTGCTCATCCAGCTCTGCCCCACGGCGTCGAGCGCGTCGGAGCGGTCGGACCAGGTGGTGGGGGGCAGGCGCAGGAGCCCCGCCCAGGTCACGCCGTGCAGCGCCGCCGCGAGGTCCTCCGGCGAGCCGCCGTTGGGACGGAAGAAGGAGAGGAAGGTGTGCAGGGCGACCAGCGCCCCCTTGAGCGCGCGCCGGGTCCCCCGGTCCACCGGGAGGTCGCCCCACCCCGGCTCGTCGCTCCCCACGCCGGTGGCCCGGTAGATGGGGAGCCGGTCCTCGCGCTCCTCGCCCCCGCGCGCGGTGAAGTCGAGCGCGGCCAGCGCCGCGAAGAGCTCCACGTAGTGCGCCGCGTTGGCCTGCGCGTCGCCGCCCAGCTCGTTGCGCGCCTGCTCGCGCGGGAGGCTGTCGCCCACCAGGTAGTACGCCCCGTAGCCGGGGTCGCGCTCGCGATCCAGGTACGTGGGGAGGGCGCCCGCCGCGTTGTGCGCGAAGAGCGCGTTCTCGGGGCGGGGCCCTCCGTCGGCCGGGGCGCCGCCCGGGGTGGGAAGGGTGAAGTAGGGGAGGAGGAGCGCCGCGCCCAGCCGGGCGCGCGCGGCGCCGCGGATGGCCGACGCGCCGGGCCGCGGCTGCACCCCGTCGCGCAGCGCCCGGCCGACCACGGGAAGCGCGGCCGCGCCGGTGCCGCCGAACACCGACCCGGCGGCGAAGAACACGGTGGCGCCCGCGGCTCCGTGGTACTGCGAGAGGAGCTGCGCGAAGAACGCCTCGTCGCGCAGGCGGTTCATGAACACGGTACCCACCGAGGGAACGCCGCGGAACCCCATCGCCAGGTCCATCTCCCGCACCCGGCGCGAGTTGAGCAGGTCGAACAGCACGCCCAGCTCGGGCGCGTCGGCGTCCATCACCTGCCGGTCCACCCCCGCGGCGAAGCGCGTGTCGGGCATGTAGCCGTCGTCGGCGATGGGCGACCACACGCGCGACTCGGGGAGCACGTCCACCACCTCGGTGCGGAAGAAGCTGCTCGCGGCGCCGGCGTCGGCCAGCCGCTCGCGCGCGGCGCGGTACTGGTCCAGCACGCGGCCCACGCGGGTGATCGCGGCGTTCCCCTGGTCGGGGTCGACCAGGAGCACCCGGAGCTGCGCCGGCCCCAGCCCCAGCGCGCACAGGTGCAGCAGCGGCTCCAGCGCGCGGGCGCCGCTGCCGCCCAGGGCCAGGTACACCAGGGTGCGCCGGCGGTAGTCGGCGGAGAGGAGGTTGGCGCTCATGGCTCACCCCTGGCCCGGGTTCCACCGCGGCCACGGGCAGCCGCGGTAGTGGAAGAAGCCGCCCGCGCCGGACCACCGCCCCAGGAGCCAGGTCGCGAGCAGCGAGGCGGCGGCGAACGCGAGGAGCCCCCACACCAGCCCCGCGAGCATCCGGGGGAACAGCAGGTCGAACGGGAGGTCGACCAGGTACGCCGCGGGGCGCGTGCTGCAGCTGCCGGCGCGCGCGTGCACGGGCGCGTACATTCCCACCGCGAGCGGGACGAACAGGCACAGCCCTCCCGACACGGCCAGGGTGACCCACCAGCGGACCACGAAGCCGCGGTTCAGGCTGGCGCGCGGGAGGAGGTAGCAGCCCAGCAGGAGCAGCGCGACCAGGGCGATCGAGACGCCCGCCATCATCTGCCAGCGGGCCGCGATCTCGGCCGCGTCGTAGAGGCCGCCGGGGTCGGGCGGATCGCCCGCGTGCGGAGGAGGGCATTCGAGGTGGGCGTCGACCGGCGGCTGCGCCCAGAGGTGGAGGAGCCAGAGCAACATGGCGGTCTCGTGGCGGTGGGAGTGGATGCCGGCCGCTTCCACGGCGCGGCGACGACGGAAGCAGGCGCCCGGGTCAACGGACGAGCAGATAGGTCCTGGCCAGCGGCGGCGCGGTGGCCGCCAGCGGGAGGAACGGCTCGAACAGCCGCCCCAGCCCAAAGGTGCGCTCCGCGTCGGCCGCCTCGCGCGCCTCGAAGCGGGCGAGCCACGGAGGAGCGCCCGGCGCGCGCGCCTCGATGCGGTAGAGGGTGCCGCAGGGCTCGCCCTGGCCGACGGAGACGCAGTCGTCGCCGCCGGGGCTGAACACGTCGACGCCCGTTCCGCCCGCTCCGGCGCGCACGGGACCCGTGCCGCCGTCCTGGCGCTTCCACGGCGGGGCGGCGGAGTCGGCCGTAACCGGCCGGGCGAAGAGCTCCAGGCGCGCGCCGTCGGCGAGCAGCCGGGCCAGGAGCCTCCCCGCCGGAGCGGAGGTGTCGGCCGCGACCAGGCTCGCGTGGAAGGGGCGGGTGGCGGGTGACTCCGCCGCGAGCCTGGGGACCGGCGGGGAGTCGGAGAGCCAGGCGGCGTCGTATTCCACGCCCGGGTCCGGCGCCGCCCCGCCCGGCCGCAGCACGACGGCGTCGAGCGGAGCGGTGGGGAGGGGATGGCCCCACACGTGCTCGAAGAGGCCGGCGAGCTCGGCCGCGATCCGAACCCCATCCCCCGGCGCGGCGAAGACGAAGGCATAGAGGGGACACTGGCGAGCGGAGTCGCCCTGCTCGCCCGCCGAGGCGGCGTGGCAGCCGGACGGGTCTCCCTGGACGGGCCGAAACGGCGCGCGCGAGACCGCGACGAGGAAAGTCCCCCGTGCCCGGCTCCACCGCAGCGCCAGCTCGCGCATCCTGATGAACTGGCGGTGGGCCAGGTCGGGGTCGCTGCGGCGCGCGTCGCCGATCACCACGTGGCTCCAGGCGAGCAGCGTGTCGCGGGCGACGCTGTCGAGCGCCTCCTCCATCTCGGTGTCGCCGTCGCCGTAGAACTCGCGGCTCCCGAGCACGTCGAGCCCGGCGTTCGGCTCCAAGCGGATGCTGCTCCCGAACCCGTACACGCGGCGAGGCGCCAGCCGGGCCTGCAGCCCGTCGATCACCGAGCGGTAGTCGACGCGCGTGGGGTACGCCGGATCGAGGAAGCCGCGCATGCTGCGGCTGCGGTCGGCGTAGACGGCCACGGGATGCGCCAGCGCACCCGTCCGCCACCCGGCGCTGTCCGGCGCTTCGACCCAGGTGCGGACCACGTCCTGGGTGCGCGCTTCGCGATCGGCCGGGGGCGGGCACGCGGCCAGCGCCACCACGCCGGCGAGGAGCGCTTTCCTGGCGCGAGGAGACAGGCGCGAGTCGGGGAGGCGGGAGAGGTCCATGTTCATACGGAACATGACTGCAATGTCGGAGAAGACACGTTCACCATTGCGTGACGTGGGAGCCCTACCGGGGCGGTCGAGACGGGCCGATCGATCCAGGGATCCGGTCGACGCTTGCCGGCCCGAACGAATGTCGGGGCGCGGCGGCCTAATCGGCGGACCGCTGCTCTGTCGTGGCGTTTCTTTGGCACTGCCGCGCGAGGTCGCTGCAAGACCCATCCGCGTGCGCGATGCGAAGCCGGCACTCGCGTAACGCCGCTGCCGGCGCCGCGTTCTGCCCCGCCGAGATCCTTTGTCGGCCCCGTCTCCCCGTTTTCCCCGGACCCTCCCGCCAGGGTTTCGGACGGGACGGCCCATTGCACCTGACGGGTTGCCGAATGCGTTCGCGCAGACCAACTTCAAGGTCGCCGCAAGCCCCTCCGCCGCAGTCGGCCACCCGCTGGTCTCCGGCCGCAAAGACCGCCTCCGCATCTGCGGAACCGATCGGAACCTTGAACTCGCCGTCGTTTGCCCAGCACGGCGGCAGGGTGTCGCACCGCGTCTCGAATCACCGGATGGATCATCATGGAAAAGGTCAAAATCCTCTTCTTTTCCGCCGACCCGAATTCCGCCCCGCCTCACGGCCGCAATCGAAGGCTTCTGCTGGACGAGGAGGTGCGGGAGATCCATGAGAAGGTGCGCAAGGCCAGGTACCGCGACGACCTGGACCTCGATACGCGCTGGGCCACGCGCGCGGGCGACCTGCTGCCGGCCCTGAACGAGGCCAGTCCGCAGGTGGTGCACTTCAGCGGGCACGGCGGGGATGGCGGCCTGGTGCTGGTGGGTTCGGACCCGTCGCGCGCGCACGCGGTGGACGCGGCGCAGCTCGCACGGCTGTTCGAGGTTTTCCGCGGCGACATCCGCCTGGTCGTGCTGAACGCCTGCTTTTCCCTTCCGCAGGCGGAGGCGGTCGCCGCGGTCGTGGGGTGCGCCATCGGCACGCGCACCGGGATTTCGGACGCGGCTGCCATCATCTTCAGCTCCTGGTTCTACTGGGCGATCGCATCCGGCTGCTCGGTCGGGGCGGCATTCGAACAGGCTCGTATGGAGCTGGAATGGGATCTGGAGCACCGCGAGGAACGGGATTGTCTGCAGCTGGTGTCCGGGCCAGGCGTGGACCCCGCGGAGCTGTACCTGATTCCGCAGGGAGGCTCGGGCGCGGGCGAAAGACAGACGGGTGAGGGTCAGGTGGGGGATACGGATGCGGGACGGCGCTCGACGAAGGGGCCGAGGCGGGCGTGGATCACGGCCGGCGGGCTCGCACTCGTCGGCATGGTGGCGGTCGCGCTGCAGCTGAGTGAACGGCCTCCCACCGCCGGGACAGCACTCTGCGATTCGGCCGGAGCACCCCACGCGCTCATGGCACCGGCCGGGTTTTCGACAGCGGGCGCGTCAGGAGTACGGTCGGATCTCGATCGAGCGAAGGTGGACTACGAGGCGGGGCGGTATGCCGCGGCGTTGCCCCGCTTCAGGCGGTTTGCGCAGAGCGGGAACCCCGAGGCAATGGGATATCTCGGAATCATGTTCTTGCGCGGACGGGGAACGAGGGCAGAGCCCGACTCGGGGATCTACTGGCTGCGCAAGGCGGCATACAAGCGCGATCCAGAAGCCATGACCGAGCTGGCCTCCGCATACCAGTACGGCGACGGAGTGGACCGCAGCCCGGGCCTGGCTCGTGAGTGGTACCACAAGGCCGCAGACAAGGGCTCGGCGGAGGCGATGCGCAGGCTGGGGACGCTCCATCGCGACGAGAAAGACCACGCCACCGCGCTCACCTGGTTCCAGAATGCCGTGAAGGCGGGATCGCTCGAGGCCCGCATCGATGCCGGCGAGCTGTACGAGCAGGGCCGGGGGACCCCTCAGGACCTGAAGGCGGCATTCTGCCTCTATCGCACGGCCGCGGAGGCAGGTTCGCCTCGCGGGATGCTCACGATGGGCCGGATCTACCAGGACGGGATCGGCGTGCCTCGTCGAGACTACGACAGGGCGGCGGAGTGGTACCGGAAAGCCGCGGCCAAAGGCTCTCCCGAAGGGATGCGCGCGCTGGGCGAGCTGTACCTGGACGGCCTGGGCGTGCCGCGCGACACCGCCCGGGCGGAGCTGTGGTTCGGAAGGGCGAGGGACGCGGGTCGGCGCATCGCGGACGCCGGCCCCGTCGCCCCGGGCGCAGACTGATCGTCCGTCGCCGGGTGCGTTCCGGCGCCCGGCGCGGCCTTTCACCCGCACCGGCGCCGGTTCACCACGTCCGCGCTGGAGCCAGCGCGTCCGGCGAGGCTTCGCTGGCGGACAGCGTGGAGCCGTCCGCCAGCACCAGCCACGTCTCTCCATACCGGCAGAGGATGCCGTATCCCGGCCTGCAGGTACGGTACCTCTCCCGTAGCGCCCGCAGGCCCTCCGCCAGCCCCTCTTCCTTGGCGGCGCGGTATACGTACCGGGAGCAGCTCTCGCGGTAGAGGCAGCTGCGCCTCCACCGTGCCGGCCAGACGGCCCAGTAGATCCGGATGCCGAGGATCAGCGCCCATCTCACTGCCGGAACACCGCCATCGACAGGGAGCGGGTGAACGGGGGCGTTGCGCCGATCCCGAAGCAGCCGCTGGTCCCGGCGACGTGGGTTTCCACCTGTTCCAGCCGCACGTACTCCCAGCCCTCGGCCGCGAGCGACGCGATCATGTGCTGCAGCTGGCCCGCGGCCGTGTCTGCGCCTTCGCTGCTGCCGATGTTGGCGGTGAACGGAATGACGCGGTATTGCATGGTCGTCCTCCCCTGATGAAGTGATGGATGAGCCGCGGGACACCGCGGCCGAACGTGCAGCCGGGCGCCGACGGTCGTGCGGCCGTCCGGCTCCCCGGACCGGTCACACCCGCACCGACGCGGCGAAGGCGCGCATCCCGCGGTCGTCGCCGGTGAACTCGGGCCTGGCGAGCAGGTTCAGCAGGGGATCGCGCAGGACGCCCTCGTGGGTGCGCGCCAGGGCTTCGAAGAGGCTCCGCATAGCGGCGGCGTGCTCGGGAACCGGGAGCGCGTCGCGCACCCAGTCCGCCAGGTGTGCCTGCAGGCTCTCCAGGCAGTAGCGCTGCAGGTGCGGCGAGGCCGCGAACGGCGTCCGCAGGCTCTCGTACAGCTCGCCGAGGAAGCGCGACGTCTGCCGGACCTCGGCCTCCCCCTCGGCCAGGCACGCCACCAGCGGGTTGCACGACGCGGCGGCACCGCCGGCGGCGGCGCCGGTCTCCACGCGCGACTCCTTGAGCTGCTCGGCGATCCCGCGCGAGTCCAGGAACATCAGCGCCACGACCACCCCCGCCGTCCACCCGCCCTCGACGATCCACCTGCGCAGCTCCGTGAGAACGGGCACCGGGCTGCGCGTGACGCACAGCGACGCCACGGAGAACTGCACCCCCAGGAACGCGCCGCCGTGGTCGGCGTAGACGTGCTCCACCACGTCGCGCAGCATCGCGTGGCACGAGCGCAGCACCGCCGCTCCGCGCGCGGACGGCTTCTGCCCGGCGGCGCGCTCCACCTGCCCGAGCAGGCGCTGGATCTCCTGCATGTCCGCGATCATCGGGGCCAGGCGCTCGCGCGCGATGGCGCCCAGCTCGCGCATGGCGAAAGGGAGGTCGTGGTCGCCCACCCACGACCAGGCCGCGATCACGGCCGGCAGGTGCGCGTCGGGGTCCTCGCCCGACGACGCGGCGCGCTGCAGCGCCTGCAGGTGGCGCAGGCACGCGTCCCGGTAGCGCTCGGCCCGGCTGGCCAGCACCCCGTCGAGCAGCGGGCCCAGGGCGGCCTCGCGGTGCTCGCTTCCGGAGTGCGCCCACCGGTCCATCAGGGGAAGCGTGATGCGGGCCGCGTCCATCTCGCCGATGCGGCCCAGGATGCGCGCGGCGAGCACGCGCAGCGTCTGCAGCTCCTGGTCGCCCCGCTCGGCCAGGCCGCGCAGCCCGGGGACCACGGTGAGCAGCGCGCGGCGGTGGCGGGCGAACATCGCCTTCCACATCCCTTCCAGCGGCGCGCCGTCGCGGAAGCGCACGGTGTGCGACGGCGCGCCCGTGTCCACCTCGGCGTGGGCGCGCTTGAGCAGGCGCGTGTCGGAGAACTCCAGCCGCGTGTCGGCGTCGGCGCAGGCGTCCACGTCGGCGCCCGGCGCGTCGGCGTAGCGCAGGTTCAGGTCGCGCCGCAGCCACTGGCGCACGTGCCGGTGCAGCCGGTCCACGTCGACCCACGCCACCCCGCCCGCCTCGCCCCCGCACTGCGCCAGCGCCAGGGTGAACGCGAAGCTCCACCCCTCGAAGTCGCCGTCCAGGTCCTGGAGGATCCGCCCGTCGGCGTTCTCCATGCGGCGGCGCGCCTCCTCCAGCCCCAGCCCGGCGATCCCCATCTCCACGTACCGGTCGATGAACTCGACCACCTGCGGCGCGTAGCGGAAGGCGTCGAGCATCCAGGCGCGTCCGGCCCGCAGCGTCTCCAGCAGCTCGGGCTCGGCGCCGTCGACGCCCTCCATCGCCTCCAGCTTGCGCTCCAGCTCGCCGGCCAGCAGGTCGGGCGGGTGCGGACAGAGCCGGCGGTGCACGCCCTGCAGCCCCTCCATCGGCCCTGCGTCGGCCGGATCGGTGAACACCAGGTAGGCGCCGCGCGCGCGGAGCTGCTCGGCCAGCGCCTGCCAGCCGGACCGGCCGGTGGTCTCGAACAGGCGCGTGACCTCGGGGTCGGCCCGCGAGAAGGCGTTGGGAAAGATCACGAGCCGGTTCTTGAGGCCCGGGTCGCGGGCGGCGAGGTGGCGCACGTCGATCCGGACCCTGCGGTCCAGCGGCTCCGCGAGCAGCGTCGCGTCCACGCAGCGCCCTTTCTGGCGCAGGTGCCAGCCCAGGTACAGCGCCACGCGCACCTTGCCGGCGCCGCGCTCCGCCGTGAGCAGGAGCACGCGCCGCTCCTCCAGGTGCTCGAGGAGCGCGTCGACCTCCGCGTCGGCCCCGCGGAAGCCGAGCGCGCTCTCCTGCTCCCACCGCGGCGGCACCCGCTGCCCCTCTTCGCAGGAGAAGCGCTGGATGGCCGCGCGGGCCTGGTAGAGCTGGACGATCTGGCTTTCGACGTTGACGCCGATGCTGCGCTGGTCGAAGGTGGGATCCTCCAGCTTCGTTTCGCCATTGAAGTGGTTGATCAGGGTCGGGCCGCCGGAGGCCCGGCTGCCGTCGCCTTCCGCCGCCCCTCCCGCCCCGGCGGACGAGGAGAGCGAGGAAGCGGAAGCGGAGGTGTCCGCCGCGGCGGTGGACGAATCGGACATCGTGGGGATCTCCATCCTGTGGGGGGAGCGCGGCCGGCCTCATCCGCGCAGCGACCGTTCGAGCTCCACCGGGTCGGACAGGGCGCGCAGGGCGTCGAGCTCGTGCGGCACGAGGGTGCGCTCCAGCGACGCGGAGAGCTGGCGCGCGCGCTCGGCGTACCGCGCGCGGACCGCCGGCTCGCCCAGGTCTTCGAGGAGCACCTCGGCGACCAGGTGCAGCAGCGCCGAGCGCAGCTCCAGGCGCCTTCCCGAGCCGCTGACGTTCTGCGTGGCCGAGACGACCTGCTGCAGCAGCGCCCACAGCCCGCCGGCTCCCGCCGTGAGCGCGGCGGCGGGCGAAGCGCCGGGCCCGGGGAGGATGCCGGGCGTCGCGCCGGGGGCGCCCCCGGGGTGGATGCGTCCCGGGAACATCGCCCTGAGCTCATCGGGGGTGGTGACCTGCCCTCCGACCGTCTTGACCGCGTCGATATACGTGTCCACCGTGGCGGCGCGGACGCGTGCGGCGTCGCGCACACTCTGTGCGGCCTCGTCCATCTCGGCGCCGCCGAGGGTGTGCAGGTTCTCCGCGTCGCCGATGCGCCGCGCGGATTCCATCCTCGCCATCCCGACCCGCTCGTCGCGGCTGATCCGGTCGAGGTCCGCCTCGGTCTGGCGCGCGCCCCTGGTGGCCTCTTCGGGAAGCAGCCTCCCGATCTCCACCGACCGGAGGGCGATCCCGTACCCGACGGCGAAGGCCCTCAGCTCCGGCAGCCTGTGCCGCAGAACCTCCTGCGCGCAGGCCGCGAATCCGAACACGATCTCGGTCCACTGCAGCTGCTTCACGTCGCGGCCGATCACCTGGCGCGCGCGCTCGGCGACCTGTCCGAGCGGATCGCGGTTGCGGAGGCTGGCCAGCAGGTGCGGGTCGCCCACCGAGTAGTACAGGTCCAGGAGGAGGTCGAAGCGGTGCGCCTCCTCGTCTTCGAGCACCACGTGCTGGCCGACGTCCAGGTGCAGGTCCGGCGACGCGTCCACGGCGACGGCGAAGAACCGCCCCTGCGGCCAGAGCCGCTCCAGCAGCCCCCGTTTCAGCGGCGTGCCGGGGGGAAGGATGGTCCGGAACTTCTCGCCCGACTCGCCCACCCGCTCGAACACCACCACGTTGTGCCCCTCCAGCGGCTCGGCGGGGTGATCCCTCACCAGGCGCTCCTCGAAGGTCAGATTGCTCATCGTCTTCTTCGGTGGATGAAGTCAGTGGACGCCTCTCGAACGGCCCTCGCTCCCTCCAGTCCCGGGAGGCGCCCCCGCGTCCAGCAGGGCGAGCGCGCGGTCCACGCGGTCGCGCTGCGCGGCCACCCGGCGCATCCCCGCCTCCACCCGCGAGCGCCAGAGCGCGGCGGTGGCCGACGCCCACGCCTCCGGGCCCGCCGCCGCCCCGCGCAGCACGGCGTCGTCGCCGGGGCCCAGGGCGCCGGCGCGGCGCAGCTCGCGGTGCAGCCGGCCGCGCGCCGCCAGCGAGAACGCCAGCTCGTCGGCCATCCGCTCCGCCAGCGCGACGAGGCCGTCGCGCGCGAGCGCCGCCACCCGGTCCAGGCTGCCGTCCGCCGCGGGATCGGCCTCGTCCGCGCCCGCCAGGGCCCGCGTGTCGGCGCAGAGCGAGCGGACCCCGCCGATGCGCGCCTCCAGCGCCTCCCGGCGCGGGGCCGCCGCGCGCTCGCGCCGCTCGAGCGGCGAGGATTCGGCGAGCGACGCGCCCGCCAGGTACCCGGCCTGGGCGTAGCGCTTCCCCGCCATGCGCGCGCGGGCCGCCGCCAGCAGCTCCGCGGGTGCCTGGACGCAGGGAAGGACGCGCAGCCGGGGCGTCCGCGCGTGGTCGTGCAGCCTCCCCACGGCCTCGGCCGCCCGGTCGATCTTCGCGGCCGCCCGTACCAGCGCCCGCATGGCCGCCAGCGTCCTGCGCCCGCGGAGGATCTCGTCCAGCGCGGCGCGGAAGCGCTCGCCGCGGAGCGCGTCGTCGGCGCGGGCGCGGAACGCGTCGCGGGCGGCCAGCAGCGCCGGGTCGTGCCGGCGCACCGCGAGCGCGCCGGGCTCCAGCGCGGCGAAGTCGCGGGTGGCGCGCAGGTACGCCGCCCGGAAGAGCCGCTTGATCCGGCGGTCGGACAGGTGCCCGTACTCGAAGCGCCAGAGCGCGCGGCGCAGCGCGGTGTCGTCCGTGCGCGCCTCCGCGGCCACGCTCACGGCGCGCCCCGCGCGGCGGGGAGGCGGCCGGAGAAGTAGATGCGGAGCTCGATGCGCCGGTTGCGGCTGCGCCGCTCGCTCACCGGGCGGTTCTGGGCGTAGCCGTTCACCGACATCCGCCGCTCCTCCAGCGGCCGGGCGCCGCGCGTCAGGAAGCGCATGACGGCGGTGGCGCGCGCGGTGGAGAGCTCCCAGTTGTCGCGCGGGTAGGCGGGGCGCCGGAAGGGGAGGTCGTCGGTGTGGCCCTCGATCTGGACCTGCTCGTACAGGAGGCCGGCCCCCCGGCCGTCCACCCGGTGGAACACGTCGCGCAGCCGCCGCAGCAGCGCGGCTCCGCGCGGGTGCAGCCGGTAGCTGCCGGGCTCGAACAGCACCCCGTCGCCGAAGCGGATCTGCAGCAGGTTCAGGTCGGCGGAATCGGCCACCTGCCCCGCCGCGATCTCGGCCGCGAACTCCTGGTGCAGCACGGACACGAACAGCGCCTGCTTCTGCCGGGCGATCGCCAGCTGCGCGCTCGCCGAGCCGAAGTTGCTCTCCACGAAGTAGACGAGCAGGAAGAACATCAGCATCGACGTGAGCATGTCGATGAGGCCCGGCCAGTAGTGGACGCGGGTGTTCACCAGGCTCGCCGCGGGCGCGCGCTTCATCGCCGGCGCTCCGGGTCAGAAGAGGAGGACGAACAGGGCCGCCAGCGCCCCCGCGCCCACGAGCGCGGAGAGCGGGTTGCGCCGCACGATGGAGAGCCCGTCGTCGACCCACGCGCCCACGGTGGCGTCGCGGCGCGCGAGCGCGGCGGCCTCGTGCCGCTGCTGCACGGCGCGCGTCGCCACCGACTCGGCCACCTTCACCAGCGCGTCGTTGGCGTCGGCCAGCTGCTTCACCAGGCCGGTGAGCGCGCCCGCCGCCTCCTCCGCGGGGCCGCGGGCCGACTGCTGCGTGATCGCGCGGATGCTGCCGACGATCGCAGCGAAGGCGTCCTGCATCTCCTGCAGCCGCTCGAGGTTCCCCGCCTGGTGCTCCGACAGGCTGCCCAGGCTGGCGAAGGTGTCGCTCAGCTGCAGCGACAGCTTCTCCATCGCCGTCTCGTCCTCCACCGCGGCCAGGGTGGCGGGGAGGAGCTCCTCGGTGGTGAAGCGCTCCAGCGCGTCGTAGCACGCCGACTGCGCGCGGGCGAGGAGGAAGTTCAGGAACGAGACGGCGATGGCGCACGAGAGCCCCACCAGGGTGGTGACGAACGCCGTCTTCTTGCTGGCGATGATCCCGCCCAGGCTCTCGGCCGCCTCGGCGAACCCGCCCGCCGCCGGCACGCCCGAGGCGCTGGGGAGCACCCCCTGCATCTGCAGCAGCATCAGGCACAGCCCCACGAAGGTGCCCAGCATCCCCAGCATCACCGCCAGGTCCGCCGCGTAGCCGGGGAACGCGAGTCCCGGGCTGGCGTTCTCGCGCAGCAGGGTGATCTGCTGCAGCGCCTCGACGTTCACCTTCACGCGCGCCTGCTTCATCCGCGCGAGGGCGGCGAGGCGGTCGCCGATCAGGGTGCCGGGAGGCACGTTCTCGCGCAGCTCGGCCAGGTCCACCGGCGGCGGCACGGCGGGGCGGCTTCCCTCCGGCTGCTCGCCTTCCTCGCGGGCGCGGATGCCGCGCAGCCTGGACCGCACGCCGTCGAGCGCGCGCATCTCGGCGCCGCGGTAGCGGCGCAGGTGCTGGATCGCCGCGGCCGCCGCGGTGGCGCCGAGGGCGAGCAGCAGCAGCAGGATCAGCCGGCCGATGCCGGTGTTCTGCTGCCAGAGCAGGCCGAGGAGGCCGTGGCCGGGCGTCATGGCGGGATGCGGCGCGGGATGCGGATGGAGGGGGTCATCGAGCTCGGCCGGTCCGGAAGGTCCAGTGGTTTCCGGAGGCGTCGCCGAAGCGGTTCTCCTGCTTCTCGTTCCCGGAGCCGGGAAGGACCTCGAAGACCGTGTGGTCTCCGCGGAACCTTTCGAAGACGTCCACCATGCTGGCGTCGGCCGGCTTCGCGGCCCCGGCAGGGGAAGCAGGGGATTCCTCGGCCGGGCGGGGGACGAGCGGCACGGTCGGGTCCACGCCGGGGCGGACGCGCAGCACGGGGGTGGTCTCGGCGTGTCCCTCGATCTCCAACTGGATCACGCCGAGGTCGAAGGACTCCTTCACGGTGCGCCCCATCGCCAGCGCGCCGTAGAAGGCCCGGGCGAAGACGATGGCGGGCGGATCGGTGAGGGCCCGGTTCATCCCGATGGCGTAGTCCACCACCTCGCCCAGCACCTCGACCGTGGGGACGGTGTCGCACCCGTTCAGCACCACGACCTTGATCCACTCCTGCAGGATGCCGAACAGCTTGCCCAGGGCCTCCTTCGTCACCTGGCGCGGCCGCCCGTGCTCGTCGCCCAGGTAGAGGACGCCGCCATCGCCTCCGTGCCCGGCGAAGTGCACGATCTGCGGGTCGTGCCGCAGCAGCGCGTCCTGCAGGTCGCGCGTGCGCGTGGCGAAGTGGGGGATGAGCTTCACCCCCTCGTGCGCGCGGCCCTTGCGGAGCGCGTGGTCGATGGCCCGCACCTCCTCGTCGAGCCGCAGCGGCGCCCGGTCGCGGAACGGGTCCGACGCCAGGAACAGCACCTTGATCGCGTTTTCCATGCGTCTCTTCTCTCGAAATGGCTTGAACGGCGCTGAGGGGAGACGGTTCGTCCGTCGGGTGCTGGAGCGCGGGGCTCCGTCCGGACCCGCCCCTACCCGCGCATCGCCAGGTTCAGGTGAAACGCCACCTCCAGCGGGAAGTGGGGGTCGGGCGTCCCCAGCATCGCGATCTGCGGCTCCTGCCCCGGGTTGTCGTGCCGCACGCGTTCGCACAGCCGCCGGTGCAGCGCGAAGAAGCTGTCGCGGAACGCCCCGCCCTCCCAGAGCTCCAGCAGGTGGCGCATGTAGAGCCCCTCCTGCGCCTTCCGGCTTTCGGCCGCGCCCGCCATCATCAGCACGCTGGCCCGGATGCCGTCGTCGTGACTGGGCACGCGCAGGATGCACGACGACCCGGGCTGCACGAACGGCCTCACTCCCCGCGCCACGCGTTCGGCGGAGCGGTAGACCGGCGGGTCGAAGGCGGGCGACAGGTCGGGATACCCGGCCAGCACGTCGTCGCCGTAGCGCCGCATCCCGCCGCCGAAGCAGCTCTCGGATACCACCAGCACGCGCGTCCCGGCCGCCGCCCGCCTCCAGATCTCGGCCAGCTCGTCGTCGACGAGGTCGGCGTCGTGCAGGCACCACGTCTCGTCCCGCCCATCCCACTCGTCGCCGTCCGCGTCGGGCACGTGCGAGCCGTGGCCCGAGAAGGAGACGAAGAGGGTCTGCCGGGGCTCCAGCGCTTCCGCGGCGGCGGTGAGGAGCTCGCGGACCGCGTCCCGGGTGGCGTCGGCGCCGCGCAGCACGTGGATGGCGCCGTAGCCCGCCTGGTACGCGAGCTCCGCCATCTTCCAGGCGTTCGCCTCGCTCAGCGACAACCGGCACTCGCTGGTCGAGGCCGGGTGGTTCACTCCGATGTGGATCGAGGTGCCGCGCGCCATGGCCGGTCTCCGGCGTGGGGGAGGGGCGCCGCCGCGGACGCGGCGGCGCCGGACGTCGATGCGCGGGTCAGCCGCCGCCCCCGCCCACGCCGGCGACCATGCACATGTACGGCATGCCTCCCATGTCGGGCGGAAGGGCCTGGCACGGGTTCGCGAGCGGGGGACAGTCGTCCAGCGGCCCCCAGTACCGCGGCAGCACGGTGGCCGCGGGACTGTCGAACAGGGTGTAGTAGGCGCTGAAGTGGTGCGGGGTGAAGCCGCGCTCGGGCACCGGCTGCCGCGCCAACGGCAGGGGGTCCGGCGGCAGGTCTTGCGTGGTCTCGTGGTGCAGGACCAAGTTTACCCGGCCGTTCATGGGGAACAGCGTGCCCAGCGCCTTCTGCTCACCGCCGCCGCCGATGGGCTCGGAAACCAGGGTCAGCGAGTCGCCGTCCACGTCGGGGATCTCCCATTCCACCCGGTTCGCGATGGGGCGAAGCTCGCCCGGGTTCCACTCCCAGCACACGCCCGGCGACACCCGGGTGATCCCTCCCGCCCCCAGCGTCGCTCGCGCCATCAGCCTCTTCTTCGTGTCGGCGCCCAGGTGGTCGGGGTCCACGGGGCGCCGGGTGACCGGGCGCAGGTCCACGATGTGGTCGCACATGGCCAGGTTCGCCGCTTCGCCGGCCACCGGCGTGAACTGCTGGCCGGTGAGCGGGGCCATCGCGGTGATGCCGGTGGGCGCGCCCCCCTCCACCAGGTGCCCGGTATCGTACGCCAGCGCGGCGACGTGCCGGTCCGCCCCGCAGTGGTCGCCGAACATGCCGGGCATCAGCACGTGCATCCGGCCGGTGGTTCCGCCGCCGGCGGGCTCGGGGACGAAGAGGCAGAGTCCCGAGAACGTGATCCGAAGGGTGAATGCCATCGTCTTTGCAGCCCCGTCTGAGGGTGGTCGTTCCGTTCCGCGGCCCGCGGGCCCCGGCCGTCTTCCGGGTGCGGCATATTCGTCGGACGGGCCTGCCGTGATTCCCCTCCGCCGTCCTCGGGGGTACTCTCCCGCCGGGCCCCGGGCGGGATCCAGCGCTCCGCGCGAGGCCGGCGGCCGCGCGGGCCCGCGCCCGGGCGCACTCGAGGAGCACCGTCTCCGCGCGGCCGCAGATGCTTGACCGCGAGGCCGCCGAGGCGCTCTTCCTGAAGCACCTCGGCTGGATCGACAAGGTCGCCTCCATGGCCTGCAGCAACCACGGCGTCTGGGGTGACGACGCCGAAGACTTCGCCGCCTGGGTGCGAATGAAGCTGATGGAGGACGACTACGCCGTGGTGCGCCGCTTCCTCGGCAATTCCGAGCTCAAGACGTACCTGGCCTCCGTGGTCATGCGCCACTTCGTCAACTTCGACCGCGCGCAGCGGGGCCGCTGGCGTCCCTCGGCGGCGGCGGAGCGGCTGGGCGCGCCGGCGGTGGACGTGGAGAGGCTGGTGCGCCGCGACGGCTACACCCTGCAGCAGGCGGGGGAGAAGCTGCGCACCGCGGGCCGCACCACGCTCTCCGACGCCGAGCTCGCGCGCCTGCTCGACCAGGTCCCCGAGCGCCCGCCGCTGCGCCCCGTAATGGGAGAGCCGGCCACGGGGCTGGATGCCGCGCCGGGCGCCTCGCGCGCGGACGACCGGGTGCTCGAGGCCGAGGCCGACAGCCGGCGCGCGGAGATGCTGGGCGTGCTCGGGACGGCCATGGAGCAGCTGGAGCTGGAGGAGCAGCTGATCGTGCAGCTGCACTTCGCGGAGGGTCAGACCGTGGCCGACGTGGCCCGTGCCCTGCGCCTGGAGCAGAAGCCGCTGTACCGGCGCGTCGAGCGCCTGCGCGCCCGCCTGCGCGCGCTCCTGGAAGGCGCGGGGCTGGGCGGAGACGACGTGCGCGGCCTCCTCTACGAGGTCGACGCACCATGAGCGGGCGAAGTCGCGGGCTGCGAGGGCCCCTGGCAGGAGGCTGCCGGTGAGCGATCACGAGAGCGACGACGAGCGGGTGGCCGCTTTCCTGGACGGCCGGATGGACGCGCGCCGCCGGGAAGAGATGCTGGCCCACCTGACCAGGAGCCGCGAGGACCGCGCGGTGCTCGCCGGCACCGCGCAGATCCTGCGCCAGCTGGAAGAGGCGGGCGCAATCGCGCCCGGGGAGGCGTCCGCACCCGCGGCGGGCCAGGAGGCCGCGGACACGGCCATGGCGGAGGGCGTGATCCCCCTGGACACGCGCCGCCCCCCGCGGCCCGGGCCGCGTGTCCTCCGGTGGCTGGCGCTCGCGGCGGTGCTGGCGGGCATCGCGCTGGTCACCGGCCGTGTGCTGCGCCCGCGCTCATCGATCGGCGATGAGCCGGTGCGCCTCGCCGCGCGGCTGGAGCACGGCGCCGAAGGGCTGCCCGCGGGGTGGACCGACGATCCGCCGTGGACGCCCGCGCGCGGAGACGACCTCGGCGGCGTCCTGACACCAGAAGAGCGGTTCGCGCGGGCGGCGCAGGCGGGCGCGATGTTGCTGGACCTCTCGGTGGCGGTAGAGGCTCACGATGCCGCGGCAACGCACCGGCTCGCAACCCAAATCGGCCGCTTCGATCCACGGGGAGGACGCAGCGGCGGCGCGCTTCGCAAGATCATCGACGGCGCCGGAGGAAGCCCGGAGCGGCTGCAGCCGCTGGTCGGCGAGGCCACGGAACGGATCGCGAAGCGGCTGGACCCGGACGCGTTGCGGCTGGGCGCCTGGACCGAGGCAGCGAGGCTGGCCGCCGCGTACCAGGATACGGCCTTCTTCCGCGGCGGTGAGGCGCGGGAGATGCTCAATCAGGCCGCCGCGGCCGATCCGCCCGCCCGCGCGGCAGTGCAGCAAGTCCGGCCTCTCCTGAGGGAGGAGCCCCTGCAGTGGGACGCGCTCGGTGCCGCACTCTATAACTTGGCCAACGAGCTCGCGAGCGAGTGAATCCGAAGCCGCGGATTGCTGCGCGCTCCCGGACACGCCGCGGTGGTGTCCGGGAGCGTCGTTTTCACGCTCAGCTCCCGATGTAGCGGAATCCAGCCCACGTCGCGAGGGAGCTCCGCGTGGGGTCGCTTGAGCGGAGCATCTCCAGCTGGGCCTCGCGCAACGCCGCGGCCGGGTCGTCCGGGTGGTGTGCGTAGGCGCGGTGGAACGCCAGCATAAACGGCTGCGTGAGCCGGTCGTTGGTATCCCACAGCCTCCCCACCACCCCACCCGCGCCCGCCGCCAGCAACGCCCCCGAGAACCCCGCCAGCCCGCCCGAGCGCCCCTCGCGCGCGCGCGCCGTGCGGCAGGCGGCGAGCACCACCAGGCGCACGCCGCGAAGCTGGAGCGCGTTCACCGCTTCCGCGGTGAGGCGGCCCGTGGTGTCGGCGCCCGCCAGCACCAGCGCCGACCGCTCCGGGCGCGTGTCGTCGAACAACGCATGCCCTGCGTAATGGATAATACCCGCGCGTGTTGCTGCCTGGATCACGGCTGGGCGGGTGGCGGCGGCGCCTTCGAGCACCTGGTTCGAGGGATACAGCGCTTTCAGCGAGTCCACCTCTGCCCGAGCGCCCTTCAACGGGTCGAGCGTGGGGTACTGCTCTACGTCGAACGCGGGATCGGCTATGAACAGCGCGTGGGCGGAGCGGTCTGCCGCGGGCGCGGGGCGGGCTGCCTCAGCGAGGGTGGCGGCGAAGCGAAGCGGGTGGTCCTCCACGAGGTAGCGGCGGCTGCTGGAATCCCGCAGCGCCTCGAACGGCACGCCGATCACCTCGCCGTCGGCCAGGATCACCAGCGGCGTCCCGGACGGGCCGAGGTGGTGCTCGACCGGGCGGATCAGCGAGTCATAGAGGCGTTCGAGGTCCGGCAGGGCGGATTCCGCCCGGCGCGACTCCAGCCCCGCGACCACTCGCTCGATTCTCCGAAGGAAGTCGCCGCGGTCCAGGGTGTGGCGCACGACGCGGACGTCGTTCCCGCGGACGGTCCACGTGAGCAGCGTGTCGCCGATGAGCGCGTACTCCACGGCGACCTGCCCAGGCGGCGCCGCCAAGCGGCCCTGTACCACGGTGGAGGTGTCGTACCCGGGCGTGAACGAGACGCGGCTTCGCTCCACCGCCTGCAGCGCAGCGATCGTGTCGCCGGCGCGCAGGTGCAGCGTCACCAGCTGGTCGAACCGGCTGCGCGCCTGCTCCAGCATCGCAACGCGCAACGCTGCGTCGGCCTGTTTCTGAGACAGCCCTCTGATGCGCGAGGTGGCGTATGTGAGGTCGGAGCTCGCAGCCCCGATTTTCCCCTGCGCCAGATGCACGTCCGCGCGTCGGAGGAGCGCTGGCAATAGCCAGATCGGGGCGTTGATACTATCGAAATAGGCGACGGCGGAATCCAGGCCTACTGTTGAACCAGTGTCGGTGCCGATGAGCGCGCGCGAGTAGCGCGCGGTATGCCCGAGGAACTCGCGGGGTTCCCGAGCGCGAATCTTCTCCATGAACGATTCGGCGTGATCCAAGTCTCGGCCGGCATCTTCTCGCCGTCCTGCGGCCGCGTGGACACGCGCACGGCCGAGCAGCGCTTCCACTCGGTTTGGGAGCTCCTCCTTCACTCTCATAGAGACGCTGAAATTTTCATCCTGAATGACCGCCGCGGCCCGGGGCATCCCGTCGACGCTGGCACAGTTCGCCAGTACAAGGAGCGCACTCGCTAGCCAGGGCGACCCACGGTAAGCGCGAAGCGACGTGATCCCTCTGTGAATCGACCGGTATGCCGCGAGCGTGTCGCGCTGGTTGTAGGCCGCCTCTCCTTCCATCGACAATGTCGCGCCGGCGTACTCCGTTTCGCTCGCGCGCGCGAACAGCCGCGCGGCGGCTCGGTACGAAGCGCGGGCCGGGGCGGGTTGGCCGTTTTTTAGCTGCACCGTACCCCGGATCCAAAGGGCGCGCGCTGCCAGCGCCGGGTACCGCACGGAGTCGATCCGAAGCAGCAGCGCTCGGAGCTTGGAGTCCGCACCCGAGAAGTCGTCGCCGTATGCGAGCGCGCTGGCGTGAAATACTTCCGCCGAGCGCACCAGCACGGGCGAAGGCGGTCGCACACTCACCACGCGAGCGAACGAGTCTCCGGCAGCGACCTGTTCCAAACGCCAGTACATGGCTTGGCCCGCCGTGTACATCCGGTGCGCCTGGGCCAGGGTGCGGATTGCCGCGGGATCGTCCCGGGCGGCGCGGATGACACCCACCTCGTCCATGAGCGAGAGATCTCGCAGCGCGATTCCGAGATCTTCAGCCAGTTGGAGCAGTTTCGCGGCCCGCGCCGTGTCTCCCGCTTCTAGGGCACGTCCCCACCGGCCGAGCACGCTGTCCGTCCCGAGCAGTCTCGCCTCCTGCGGATTTTGGGTGGCGAACGCGCGCACCTCCGCCTCGGGAGCTCCGGGCCGGGGCTCCTGGGCCATCGGAGGGTGGCGAAGGAAGCTGCGTCGCTTCCGCGCCTCGTCAGCCCACTTGCTCGTCGAGTCGAGGCTCAGATAGTCTGTCCAGGCGATCTCGGCCTGCTCATCCAGCCCCAGCGTCTGCATCGCGAGCGCGGCGTTGAAGCGCGCTTCGAGGTTCTGGGGCTCGGCCTCGACGGCTTCGAGTGCGTAGTCCAACCCTTTCAGCAGGTCGAGCGAGTTCTGGGTGCGCTGGGCGCGGACGAGGTGCGCGCCCGACAGATCGACCAGCAGCGGCACCCGCCGGGGCGAGAGCCGCAGCGCCCTGGACAGCCGGGTGATCGCCGCGTCGGCCGCTTGCTCCGTGTCGTCGTCGCCGATGATCGCCACCAGCGCGGACGCCTGAAGCGAGTCCGGGTCGGAGCTCTCACCCGCATCGTCCAGGGCCTCGAAGCGAGCCAGCCGGCCATCGTCGGCTCCGCACGACTCGCGGGGCACCGTTTCGTCCGCCGCCTCTGCCGGAAGGACGAAGCACGGGTGGTATTCGACCGGGATGGAGAAGCGCGGCGAGAGAACGCGGGAGGGCCGGGCGGCGGCGAGCTCATCCAGGACCGTGGCGTGGGAGGACCAGCGGCGGGTGCCGATCGTCATCACCGCGAGGGCGGTGGCGCCGCCCAGCAGCAGAAGCGGCCAGCGCTTCAGCGCTGCGCGCGGCGAGAGGCGTAATGAGGACTGCGACATGTGTGCACCACCGATGTGGGGAACGTGAGGAAATGGGAAATGATGCAGAGGAAAGAAACGGCAGATCCAGCACGAACCGGAGCGGCTGGGATGGGGAACCGCGCCGCTCGCTTCTCAGGAATTGTCTCACGTTGCACCCGCAGAGTCAACAGACGGCGGGAGGACGTTAGCTCCCGTGCGCCGTCGATTGGGGGGCGTTTCCCGGTAACGTACGGCCGTGCAGTGAGTTTGCCCGAGCCGGAAGACCGGCGGAACTCTGCCGATCTCGTACACCTGCATTACTTCTGTAAAGGGTTGCCCCCGGTTCGTTCACACAGGCTGCGCAACGCAGCCGTCGCGCTCGGCAACCGGGGCTCGTCCGACGCGGTGTCGGCGCTCGCCATAGCGCTGGACGACGAGGAGCCGCTGGTGCGGGGGCACGCGCGTGGGCGCTGGGGCGCACCGGCACGGAGGCGGCGCGGCAGGCGCTGCGGGGGAGCGCCCGGCGTTGGTCACCGTGTGGAATTCGATGAGAGAGGCATAGTTGCGTCTCTGCAAGATCTTTAAAAGACACCGGATGAAGTGTCTTCGAACCGGAGGCATGGAGTAAATTCAGCCGTTTACCCCGGATCGATCTCGCGTGTAAGTTGAATGCGCGTCGAGGTATTTCCGATTATAAAAGAGAATGCAAGCTGTAATCGGCCATGAGAGAGGCTTGTTTTCTCCGGTGATAAAATCCGTGGTGGCAGAAATTGGAAGATTTCTCCCCTTGCGCCACAACCGTATGACGCATATAATTTGCGACCCCCCCAAACGTTTCCCCAACATCCACCCCTCCAGGAGGCCCATGAAGTACACGAGATCCGTTCCCGCCGCCGTTCTCGCTGTGCTGGTCACCGCCGCATGCGACACGACCGAGCTGGTCAACCCCGATGCGGGAGGCCTGACGCCCCGCCTGGCCGCCGCCCCGCAGGCGCAGATCCGGACGCAGGACGACGAGCACGCGCGCGTGGCGCGGGCGGAAGTCCCCGGTTTCGCCGGCTTCTACCTCCAGGAAGACGGCACCCCCGTGGTGCGCCTGGTCGACCCCTCGCAGCGCGGGGCCGCGCAGCGCTACCTGGCGCAGGAGCTCACCCGTGACCACGGGCGCGGCGCCAACGCGCCCACGGAGCCGGTCTTCCTGAGCGCGGCGTACGACTTCGCGCAGCTGAAGGGCTGGGCCGGGCAGGTGGAGACGCTGCTGACGCGCAGCGACGTGTTCCTGGTGGACGTGGACGAGGTGAACAACCGCGTGCACGTGGGCGTGGCGGACAACACGGCCGCCGGCGTGGTGCGCTCGGAGGCTGCCCGGATGGGGATCCCGGCGGCCGCGCTCTTCGTGCAGACGCAGCCGAAGCCCGAGATGCGCGCCACGCTCCGTGACCGCCTCGCGACCATCGTGGGCGGGACCCAGATCGCGTTCAGCGTATACGTGTGCACCCTGGGCTGGAACGCGCGCCAGGTCTCGACGGGGGCGAACATCTACGTCACCAACGCGCACTGCACCCGGAGGCGGTTCTCCAGCGACGGGATCGCCATCTTCCAGCCCACCAAGGTGTCGGGGAACGAGATCGGCGTAGAGATCGCCGACCGCGGGATGTGGGCCTGTGCCGGGGCCGGCACCTCCTGCCGCCTTTCCGACGCCGCCTACATCAGCAACAACGGCACGCGCGGCGTGGGCCAGGGCGGGATCCTGCGCACCGCGCTCGCGACGGGCGCCAACGCCGGGATCACCGTCATCGGCGAGTACGACATCGTGGCCCGCTACACCGGCACCGTCCCGGTGGGCACCCTCCTGGACAAGACGGGGCGCACCAGCGGCTCCACCCGCGGCCTGGTCACCAACTCGTGCGTGACCATCGGCGAGCTGCGCTGCCAGGACATCTCCAAGGTGTGGTCGGAGGGCGGCGACAGCGGCTCGCCGATGTACGTCGCCCTCGTCGGGACCGGCGACGCCGAGAACGACGTGCAGCTCTACGGGATCCTGTGGGGCGGCCCGAACGGCGACTGGAACACCACCTACTCCAGCCGCCTCTCGGGGATCGAGCAGGACCTGGGGGCGCTGACCAACCTGTGCCGCCCCGGCTACGGCTGCTGAGCGGGGCTCTCCCCGGGCGAGCGGCCCGCGCCCATGGATGACGCGGGCCCGACCCTGGCGGGCGTGATCGCGGCGGTGGCCCCCGGCCCCGCCGCGATCGGCGTTACCGTCGACGTCGCGCCGGGGGCGGAGCCCGGGCGGATCGTCCTCCTCGTGTCGCCCGAAACGGAGATCGAGGTCGGGCGGGCGGACGGCACGGCGACGCGCGGGGGCGCGGCCGACCTGGTGGCGGGCGCGCGGGTCGTGGCGCGGCACACGGGCGCGGAGCTGCGCTCGCTTCCGCCGCAGTACCACGCGACGCACGTCCGGGTCGTCCCCGGCCCCTGATCGCGGTCCGGTAGACGAGCCGGGCCTCGCGCGGAGTGCGCGGAGGACGCGGAGAAGGCTTCTCCGCGTCCTCCGCGTTTTCGTGCCGTCGGTGGATCATGGGCAGGCTCGATTCCTCTGCTCACGTGCGGATGCAGGCTCCGCCGGGGCATCAGGGCGCAGCCGGAGAGAGTCGCGGGACCGGCCTCGCGCCGGATGCGTGCGTTCCCCGGGTCCCTCGTTCCGTGCCTGCCCTCGTCATGGCGCGAGCGGCCGGGCTTGCCGCATGCGGAGCAGGTAGTCGATGAGCGCGCGGAGTGCCGGCGATGCCTGCCGCCTCTGGGGATAGTACAGGTAGTAGCCGGGGAACGGCGGGCAGTACTCCTCGAGCACGGGAACGACCTCGCCGCGGTCGACGTACGGCTGGACCCCATCCCCCATCCCGATCGTCAGCCCGAGACCGGCGGTCACGAGCCGCATCATGAGGGAGAAGTCGTTGGCCACGACCCGGGCCGGGACCGCGACGGAGAAGTCTTCGCCGCCGGGCTCGGTGAACTCCCAGCGGTACGGCGCGGCATCCGGGCCGGGCCGCCAGTTGATGCACGCGTGCTCCCGGAGATCGCGGGGGTGCCCCGGCGCCGGGTGTGCCGCGAAGTACGCCGGGGAGCCGACCACGACGAGCCGCTGCGGGCCGGACGCGGGGACGGCGACCATGTCCTGCTCGATCACCTCGCCCAGGCGCACGGCGGCGTCGTAGCCGGCCGCCACGATGTCGCCCACGTCCTCGTCGACGATGATGTCGAGCTGGACGTCGGGGTACGCGCGCAGGAACCCCTCCAGGGCCGCTCCCCGCAGGAACCCCTCCGCTCCGGCCGAGACGTTGAGCCGCACGATCCCCCGCGGCCGGTCGGCCAGCTCTCCCACCGCGCCCGCGGCCGCCTCCAGTCCGTCCATCGCCTGGCGGGCCGCCGCGTAGAAGCGCTCCCCCGCCTCCGTGAGCCGCACGCTCCGCGTGGTCCGCTGCAGGAGCGTGACGCCGAGCCGCTGCTCGAGACGGCGCAGCGTCTTGCTCAGCGCCGTCCCGCTCACGCCCAGCCGCCGGCCCGCCGCGCGGAAGCCCTTCGCCTCCACCACCGCCACGAACTCCGCCACGCCGTCCAGGACGTCCGCCATTGTCAACCTGCAGGCATCAGGGCGTGAACCGCTGCCGCGTTTATCCGCCCTAATCTCTCGCCTATCTTCCTATCCCGACAGAGGCGCATCGGACGCTCCGGACCAGGTTCATCGCGGGAGGACGAGATGAGCACTCCTCCCGATGCAGCCGTTCATGGATCCTGGCGGAGATGCGGCCCGGCGACGCGGTGTGGCTCGAGCCGGGCGAGAAGCACTGGCACGGCGCGTCGCCCGCCACGGCGATGACCCGCATCGCCGTCCAGGAGGCGCTGGACGGGAAGGCGGTGGAGTGGATGGAGCACGTCACCGGCGAGCAGTACCGGTCGACCAGGTGAACGCCGACGCCGGTCCATCGCCGGCGACAAGGAGATAGACGATGCGAGGAGCTGTTCTCCACGGACCGGGCGACGTGCGCTTCGAGGAGCGCGACGACCCGGAGATCATCGAGCCCACGGACGCGATCCTCCGGATCTCGGCCACCTGCGTGTGCGGGTCCGACCTGTGGCCCTACCGCGGCACCGAGCCGATCGCCCAGCCGACGCCGATGGGCCACGAGTACTGCGGCATCGTCGAGGAGGTCGGCAGCGGGGTCCGGAACGTCAGGCCGGGCCAGTTCGTCGTCGGCTCGTTCTTCGCCTCCGACAACACCTGCCCGATCTGTCACGCGGGCTACCAGAGCCGGTGCGTCGACGCGCGGCCCATGGGTGCGCTGGGCGCGCAGGCGCCGTACCTGCGCGTCCCGCTCGCCGACGGCACCCTCGTCGCCACGCCGGAGCTCCCGTCCAGCGACCTCGTCCCGAGCCTGCTGGCGGCCTCCGACGTCCTGGGCACCGGCTGGTTCGCCGCCGACGCGGCCGCCGCGGGGCCCGGGAAGACGGTCGCGGTCGTCGGCGACGGCGCGGTCGGGCTCCTGGGCGTGCTCTCCGCGAAGCAGATGGGCGCCGAGCGCATCATCGTCATGAGCCGTCACGAGCCGCGGCAGAAGCTCGCCCTCGAGTTCGGCGCGACCGACATCGTGACCGAGCGCGGGGACGAGGGGGTCGCTCGCATCAAGGACATGACCGGCGGGCTCGGCGCGCACTCGGTGATCGAGGCGGTCGGCACGCAGGAGTCGATGATGCAGGCGATCCGCTCCACCCGCCCCGGCGGGCACGTCGGCTTCGTCGGGGTCGCCCACGGAGTCGAGATCCCGGGGCTGGAGCTGTTCTTCGCCGAGGTCCACCTGCACGGCGGCCCTGCCCCGGTGCGGCGCTACCTCCCCGAGCTGATCGACCTGATCTGGACCGGGAAGATCGATCCCGGCAAGGTGTTCGACCTGACCCTGCCGCTCGACCAGGTGGCGGAGGGCTACCGCGCGATGGACGAGCGCCGCGCCATCAAGACACTGCTCACGGTCTGAGGGCCGATGAGGCGCGCGTGAGGCGCCGAGGCCATGCGGAGCCGTCGGAACGGCCTCCCGCCGATGGTCGGCGAGCGCACGCGGGCCGCGATGGTGAGGATCACGCCGCGCGAGCCGCAGGAACGCACGCGTGCGGGCGAAGGCGATCACGACTCGGTACAATCGTCAAGGAAACACGATGGAATACAAGCATCTCGGCCGCACCGGCCTGCAGGTCAGCCGGCTCGCTCTCGCCACCATGAACTTCGGCTGGACCGCGGACGAGGCCGCGGGCTTCCAGATCATGGACGCAGCGCTGGACGCCGGCATCAACCTCGACGGCCTCGCCGTCGAGCGGCTGGAGCACGTCGGGGCCGAGCCGTACGCGCCTGACGCACAGGGCCCGCCGGGCCGGGCCGCCATCGTGCGTCGGGCGCCGGTCGAGGCGCCGACCGCATCGTGAACGAGGAGACTGAGCATGGAAATCAAGCGCGTGGGCTCGCAGCCCTCCGCCAGGGGACCGGCCGACTGGTTCACCGGTACGGTCCGCATCGACCCGCTCTTCAGTGCCCCCGCGCCGGCTCGCGTCGCTGGCGCCGCGGTGACCTTCGAGCCCGGCGCGCGCACGGCGTGGCACACCCATCCGCTGGGCCAGACGCTGATCGTCACCAGCGGGTGCGGCTGGGCGCAGCGCGAGGGCGGGCCGGTCGAGGTGATCCGTCCCGGCGACGTGGTGTGGTTCGCGCCGGGGGAGAGGCACTGGCACGGCGCCACCGCCACCACGGCGATGACCCACGTCGCCATCCAGGAGGCGCTCGACGGCAAGGCCGTCGAGTGGATGGAGCACGTCGGCGACGAACAGTACCAGGCCGGGCCGGGCGAGCCCGGGTCCGGTCCGGAGGTGGGCCGATGACGAGCGTGGGATCGCGGCGCCCGCGGGTGATCTGCCACATGCTGGCATCGGTGGACGGGCGCATCGTCGTCGACCGCTGGCCGGTGTCTCCCGAGGGGCGGCGGCAGTACGAGCTGGTGCACGCGGGCTACGAGCCCGACGGCTGGATCTGCGGCCGCGTGACGATGGAGCCGTTCGCCGGGGGCGTGCGCCCCGAGGCCGAGGTCGCGCGCGAGCACGCGGGCGGCGCGCCGCGCGAGGACTTCCGCGCGCCGGGCGAGCACGACTCCTTCGCCTTCGCGGTCGACCCGGGCGGCCGGCTCGCCTGGGAGTCGGGCGACGTCGACGGCGACCACGTCGTCGCGATCCTCTCCGAGCGCGTCTCCGACGAGTATCTCGCGTTCCTGCGCGGGCGCGGCGTGTCGTACCTCCTGGCCGGGGCGCGCGACGTCGACCTGGCCGCGGCGCTGGAGAAGATCGGCGAGCGCTTCGGCGTGCGCACGCTGATGCTCGAGGGCGGCGGGCGGATCAACGGAGGGATGCTGCGCGCGGGGCTGGTCGACGAGGTGAGCCTGCTCGTGGCCCCGGTGGCGGACGGGCGCATCGGGACGCCCGCGCTCTTCGACGTCGACGGCGACGACGTGGCGCCGCGCCGGCTCGCGCTCGAGGCGGTGGAGCGGCGCGCGGACGACGTGCTGTGGCTGCGCTACCGCGTCGAGCCCGGGGAGGAGTCCTGACAGCCATGCACGACACCCCGCCCGCCACCGTCCGCCCCGCGGCGCCCACGGACCTCCCGGCCCTCGGCCGGCTCGGCGCGCTCCTGGTCCGGACGCACCACGACTTCGACCCCGAGCGCTTCATCGCGGCCGCGCCGCAGACCGAGCAGGCGTACGCCGCGTTCCTCGGGCGGCAGCTCGGGGAGCCGGACGCCGTCGTCCTGGTCGCCGCGCGGGGCGGCGAGGTGCTCGGCTACACCTATGCCGGCGTGGAGGGGAACGACTACATGGCGCTGCGCGGGCCGGCGGGCGTGCTGCACGACATCGTCGTGGATCCCGCCCAGCGCGGGCAGGGCGTCGGCCGCATGCTGCTCGACGCCACCCTGGCGGCGCTCCGCGAGCGGGGCGCCCCGCGGTGCGTCCTCGCGACGGCGGAGCGGAACGAGTCCGCGCAGCGCCTGTTCGCCCGCGCCGGGTTCCGGCGGACGATGGTGGAGATGACGCGCGAGCTGAACAGCGAGACGTGAAGCGGCTCCCCGGCTCCCCGGCCTGTACACTCGCTACGTGACCAGCTGCCGGGAGCCCTCGTGGAAGCAGCCTGACGAGGACGTCGACCGTCGAGAGGGGTTTTAGCTTCGATCGCAACGTCCGCCGTCCAGCCGAGAGCTCGCGCGCGGAACGCGCCGGGCCCGACGCGCGGCGCCGCAGCCTCCGCCCGCGAGCGCCTCCACGCACCCCGCCCGGCGCGGCCGCGTCTTGCCGGACCGCCGCCCGGGACGCTATGCTCCGGGGGCTGTCCCATCCCGCCTCACTGCGCATCCTCCCGCCATCCTCGATGACTCCCGACGAAGTCGGCGCCCTGGTCGCCGTGATCGGGCTCCTGAGCCAGTCCGCCGGCGCTCTCCTCCTGGTGTGCCTCTTCGCGGCGCTGCTGCGTAGCCATCCGCGCCCGCAGTCGTATTTCCGGCAGTGGGCGCGGGGGTGGGTGGCGCTCGTCGTCGCGCTGGCGGGCGTGGGGGCGCAGTACGCCTTCCCCCGGATCATGGCCGCCGAGCCGCTGGCTCCCCGCGCGGCGAACCTGGTCTACCAGGCGGGGAAGCTCCTCTTCGTCTCCTTCCTGCTAGCCGGCACGCTCAACTACGCGCGTGGGAGCCGGCCGCGCGCCTTCCTCCGCCGGGCGGTCCCGGCCGCGCTCGCGTACGCCCTGGTCAGCGCCGTCTTCTCGGGACCCTTCCTGAACGCGGTGATGGTCTTCCAGACGCCGCTGGTGGTGGGTCCGTTCCTGGCCTGCGCCTGGCTCCTGCTCCGCCTCCCCGGCTCGCGCCGCACCCTGGGGAGCCGCACCACGGGGATCGTCTTCGTGACCATCGCGGCGCTCTGGGTCCTCTACGCCCTCGCTTTCGCGTTCGAGGGGGTCCCGGCGTGGCGCCCTCCGGACGGCCCCCTCTACTTCCTCCTCAGGTACAACAGCTTCTTCGACCTCCTCCTGCAGATGCTGCTGGGGTACGGGATGGTCGTGCTCCTCCTGGAGGACGTGGGGCGCGAGAGCGCGGACGCGCGGAGCCAGCTCGCCCTGGCGCACGACCGCCTGAGGCAGGTCTCCCTGTACGACCCGGTGACCGGGGCGCTCAACCGGCGCGCCTACGAGGAGGGCGCGGCGCTGGAGGCGCTCGGCGCCCGGTACGGCACGGCGCTCATGCTGGACATGGACAACCTCAAGGTGGTGAACGACACCCTCGGCCACGCCGCCGGCGACGAGCTGCTCCGGCGCCTGGTGGAGACGGTGCGCCGCTGCGTCCGCCCGCTGGACCGGGTCTATCGGTGGGGGGGCGACGAGTTCCTCCTCCTCTTCCCCGCCGCGCTCCCGGAGGAGGTGGCCCCGCGGGTGCGCGACGCGATCCGCGCGGCGGAGCTGGAGGTGAGCCTCGGCGCCGCCCGGTTCTCGGGGACGGAGGACCTCCCGGCCGCCATCGAGCGGGCCGACCGCGCGATGTACGGAGAGAAGACTCGCAACCGGGCGGGGAGGGCGCGCGGCGCGGAGCGGGAGCTGGCGGCGCGCGCTCCGCGGCCGTGAGCCCGCGGGCGCGGCCCCGGATCGGCCGCGGGACTGCTCACCCCCGCTCGCCGAACAGCGGGCGCAGCTTCTCGACCGCGTCGCCCAGGCGGGCGCAGGCTTCGTCGTCGCGGGACTGGACGTACCGGTCGGCCGCTTCCCACAGCTCGCACAGGGAATCTCCCGCGTTGAACAGGAGGAGGCCGAGGTCGAACCTGGTGACGCTCCGCCTGGTGAGCCTGGAATCCTGCTTCAGCTTCCCGGACAGCTCGCGATAGAGGCTGCTCACGCCTTTCCTCCTTCCCCGGGGCTCGCCTGTTCCCCCGCCGCCTGGTAGACCCTGACGGGCACGTGGTGGAAGTCGTTCCCCCGCAGGTACTCCCATCGTCCGGCCGTGATCGGGCCGGGAACGACCTCCCGCAGCCGGGCGACGAGCTCGCCCAGCAGCCCCGCCGGGAGCGCCTCGCCGTCCGGCAGGAAGACTCGCGTGTCGGTCGCTTCGGGCGGCAGCGCGTGCGTGCGGGTGATGTCGATCCGCTCGCCCGACATCGTGCCGGTCACCCACTCCCAGTAGTCCTCCGCGTCTTCCTCGACGTCCTCCAGCCGGAGGCCCTCCGCGAGCGCCGCGAGCGGCAGCGCCGAGCGGAACCAGACGTCGGTGATGCGGTCGTCCATCGATCTCCCGGCCGTTGCGTGCGCGCCACCGCGCGCCACCCTGGATCCCCGATCCCCCTCCAGCCGCTCCGCCGGCACCGCGCGCGGGCTCACGCCGGCGGGTCCCGCAGCAGCCCGGGGAGGACGATACCGTCCGGCGCCGCGAAGGGGATGCCGAGGAGCGCGGCGACGGTGGGGGCGACGCACTCGATCGGCAGGAGGGGCGCGGCGGCGCCGTGGCGGAAGCCCGCGCCGGCGCCCACGAAGCCGGTGCGCATCTCGGGCTCGTCGGGGTGGTAGCCGTGCGTGGCGCCGTGCACGGGCCGCACGTCGGGCGGCGTCGGCACGTCCGAGAACTCGACTCCCGGCACGGCCGCCAGCGCGAACGGGGCCTCCGGGTCGGCGCCGAGCGCGTCCAGCTCCGCGCGCTCGACCACGCGGAAGAGGCGCCGCACGCCCGGCGGCCGCGCGTCGAGGACGCGGCGGACGGCGGCGGCCGCGTCTTCGTCCGCCCGGTCGCGGAGGCGCAGGAACGCGGAGCCGCCGTCGGCGTGGAAGGCCGCGCGCCAGTCGCCGCGGTCGTCGCGGTCCGCCATCATCCCCGCCGCCGCCAGCCAGGCGTTGGGGCGCAGCTGCGTGTGGCGGTTGATGGAGCCGTGGTCGCCGACCACCACGAACGCCACGCGGTCGCGCACGCCTAAGCGCTCCACCGTCTCCACCACCTGGCCGACGGCGCGGTCCGCGGCGCCGACCGCGCGGCGCGTCAGGGGGTTGTTGCGCCCGCGCTCGTGCTGCATGTGGTCGGTGCCGATCAGGTGCATCAGCAGCAGCGTGGGCCGGTGCCGCTCGAAGAGGTACGACGCGATGCTCCCCACGCGGTCCTCGCGCGCCAGCCACCCCAGGCCGAAGTTCTCGCCGCGCAGCCGCCCGGTGGCCTCCTTCTCCAGCTCCTCGAACAGCCCCGGCGGCGTGGTGGCCGCGCGCACCGGGGCGATGAAGTCCGCCTGCGCGTAGTGCTCGGGCCACACGTCGGGCACGTTCCAGTCGATCGCCGCCCCCACCGTCACCGGCCACCCCACCGAGGCCGTGGTCCCGCCCGCCGCGCGCACCGCGTCCCACAGCGTGGGCACGCGGATGTGCGAGGCTTCCCAGAGCCACGCCTCGGTCCGCCCCTCCGGGAGGAAGGGGCGGTTGGACCAGACGCCGTGCCGCGCCGGGAGCGCGCCGGTGACGAGCGTGGTGTGCGCGGGGTAGGTGAGCGCGGGGAAGACGGTGCGCACGCCGTCGGCGCGCACGCCCTCGAAGGCGAGCTGCTGCAGCGTGGGGGCGGGCCAGGTCTCGTCGGCGTAGAACTCCGGCCGCAGCGCGTCGACCGACGCGACGATCACGTGGTCGGCCCGCCGCCCCGGCGCGCGCCTCCCCGCCGCCCGCAGGATCTCGTCCGCCTCGATGCGGTGCCCCTCTCCTCCTCGCATTCCCGCTCCCCCGACCGGACGCATCCCCGCGGGGTCGGCGAGAGCCCCGCGGGCCGTCGTCGTTGTCGCCCGGCCAGAACCAGGCCACCGGCGCGCGCGGCGTCAGCCCGCGACCGCTGCGCATCCCGCGGGATCCCCACACGTACGGCCTCCATCCCGGACGGTGCCTTAGAACGAAAACTGTTGACATAGGGGGAGGGGGTATATAGACTTGCGTCGGCGCCGGGGAGCAGGAGGACCTGGCGTCGCCCCGGAGCCTGGCTGGATCCGGGTCCGGCGTCACTCCGTTCCGCACGAGGAGAGACCATGAGCACGGGTGTCGAGCCCAGCGGCCATTCGCGCCGGAGACGGATTCCCGCGAAGCGGCTTCTCCTCCTGCCCGGCTCCGTTCTCGTGGCGCTCCTCGCGGTCGTCGCCGTGCGTACGGCCAGCTTCAAGGCGGCCGAGCCCGCGGTGGCGCCGGCGCCCGTGGCGACGGTCCCCGCGGGCGCGGCCGAGCGGCTCGCCGGCGCGATCCGCATCCCGACCATCTCGCACGAGAACCCCGCGGCGTTCGACGCGGCGGCGTTCCGGGCCCTGCACGCCTACCTCCAGGCGCAGTTCCCCCGGGTCCACTCCCGGCTGCGGCGCGAGACGGTCGCCACGCACAGCCTCCTGTACACCTGGCAGGGGAGCGACCCCTCCCTCGCGCCGATCCTGCTGATGGGCCACCTGGACGTGGTCCCGGTGGAGCCGGGCACCGAGGGGAAGTGGCGGGAGAGCCCCTTCGGCGGGCGGATCGCGGACGGCTTCGTCTGGGGCCGGGGCGCCATCGACAACAAGATGACCGTGCTGGGGACGCTCGAGGCCGTGGAGATGCTCCTGGGCGAGGGGTTCCGCCCGGCGCGCACCGTCTACCTCGCGTACGGCCACGACGAGGAGGTCGGCGGCACGCGGGGCGCCCGGCAGGTCGCCGCCCTGCTGCGGAGCCGCGGCGTGCGGCTGGAGATGGTGCTCGACGAAGGGGGCGTGATCGGCGACGGGATCCTCCCCGGCGTCTCCGCGCCCACCGCGCTGGTGGGGATCGCCGAGAAGGGGTTCGTGAGCGTGGAGCTGAGCACCCGCGCGGCCGGCGGGCACTCCTCGCTGCCGCCCCGGCGGAGCGCGATCGGGATCCTGGGCGCGGCGGTGGCGCGGCTGGAGGAGAACCCGATGCCCGCGCGGATCGACGGGCCCACGCGGCAGCTCTTCGAGCGGGTCGGCCCGCGCTTTCCGCTGGCGCAGCGCGCGGCGTTCGCGAACCTCTGGCTCACCCGGCCGCTGGTGGTGGGGAAGCTCGAAGACACCCCCACCACCAACGCCATGGTGCGCACCACCGCCGCGGCGACGATCTTCCAGGCCGGGACCAAGGAGAACGTGCTGGCGAGCCGCGCGCGGGCGGTGGTCAACTTCCGCATCCTCCCGGGCGACAGCGTGGCCGGCGTGGTGGAGCACGTCCGGCGCGCGGTCGACGACCCGCGCGTCGAGATCCGGCGCGGGGGCGGCTTCTCCGCCGAGCCGTCTCCCGTGTCCGCCACCGGCTCCGCGAGCTTCCGGACGCTGGAGCGGACCATCCGGAGCGTCTTCCCCGAGGCGGTGGTGGCGCCGTACCTGGTGGTGGTGGTGACGGACTCGCGCTTCTTCGGCGACCTGAGCCCGAACGTCTTCCGCTTCCTCCCGGTCCGCCTCGCGCCCGCCGACCTCCAGCGCATGCACGGCACCAACGAGCGAATCGCGGTCGCCGACTACGAGCGGGCGATCCGCATCTACCGCCAGCTCATCCTGAACGCCGCCGGACGCTGAGGACGGCGCACGGCGAGGCGCGCATCGAGAACGTTGACCCAAGGACCGGCGCAGAGCACGATTGGACGATCGTCCGCTCCCCCGGTGAAGACCACCCCATCCATCAGGCTTCACATGCGATCCGACACACAGCACGACCACGCCGGACACGGCCATGGCCACGATCACCACCACGGCGCCGCGGGGCACATGGTGCACGAGCCCTCGGGCGAGACCCTCGCGGCGTACCGGGCGGCGCTCGACGCGGCCCGGCCCGCGCCCGGCGGGAAGGTCGTCACGGTGGAACTCGACGCGCGGGAGACGGAGTGGGAGTTCGTCCCGGGGCGCCCGACGCGCGCCTGGGGGTACAACGGGCAGGTGCCCGGCCCCGTGATCGAGGCGAGCGTGGGCGACGTGCTGGAGGTGCGCCTCTGCAACTCGCTCCCCGAGCCCACCATGATCCACTGGCACGGGCTCCGGCTCCCCCCGCCGATGGACGGCACCGAGAACGTCCAGCGCCCGGTGGCGCCCGGCGAGACGTTCACGTACCGCTTCGTGCTCCCCGACGCGGGCACCTTCTGGTACCACCCCCACCTGAACGAGACCGTGCAGCTGGAGCGCGGGCTCTACGGCGCGCTGGTGGTGCGCGGCCCCGGCGAGCCGGAGCTCGACGCGGAGCGGGTGCTCGTGCTGGACGACGTGGCGCTGGACCGCGCGGGGCGGATCGAGCCGCCGGGCGGGTGGATCGAGCGGCACGACGGCCGGCAGGGGGGCGTGCGCCTGGTGAACGGCAGGAGCGAGCCCGAGCTCGCCATGGCCGCCGGCCAGGTGGAGCGCTGGCGGATCGTGAACGCCGCGAGCGCGCGCTACGTGCGGCTGTCCATCGGCGGCGCGCCCTTCCGCATCCTCGGCACCGACGGCGGCCTCCTCGCCGCGCCGGTGACGGCGAGCGAGGTGCTGCTCGCGCCGGCGGACCGCGTGGACCTGGCCGTGGGGCCCTTCGCGGAGGGAGAGACGCTGCGGGTCGAGTCGCTCCGCTACCGCCGGGGCTCGTTCAAGCGGGCGAAGCGCGAGGAGCTGTTCGCGACGCTGCGGGTGGGCCCGGCCGCCGCCTCGCGGGCGGTGATCCCGGAGAGACTGCGGCACATCGAGCCGCTGGTGACGGGGCCCGCCGCCCCCACGCGCGAGGTGCGCCTGGGCTTCAAGGTGAGCCCGCGGAGAGGCGTCGACTTCGTGATCAACCGCGAGTCGCACCACCGGGCCGACCCGGTCAGGCTGGGCGAGCTCCAGGTGTGGGACATCGTCAACGCCACGCCGGTCGACCACCCGTTCCACCTGCACGGGTACTTCTTCCAGGTGCTGGAGGTGAACGGCCGGCCGCCGGAGTTCCTCTCCTGGGAGGACACGGTGAACGTGCCGGCCCGCGGCCGGGTGCGGATCGCCTGGATGCCCGACGAGCGGCCGGGGGAGTGGATGTACCACTGCCACATCCTGGAGCACCACGCCGGGGGGATGATGGCCCACTTCGAGGTGGTGCCGTAGCGGGCCGCGCCCGTCCGGGTCGAGGGAGCAGGAACCCGGGTCGGCGCGCCGCCCGGCGCTCGCGGGACGGTTCGAGCCGCCGGGCGGCGCGGCTCCGGGACGAACGAACCCGGGCGTGCGGCGTACCAGCGTCCCGGGCCGGCGCGCGCGACCCGCCGGGTCCGCCGGTGCCCGCCGTCGATGGCGATTCCCCCTGTATCCTCCGGAATGATCTCCGTCTCCAATCTCGCGAAGGAATTCGGCGACCGCGTGCTGTTCGCCGACGCCTCGTTCCAGCTCAACCCGGGCGAGCGCTACGGCATCGTGGGCGCCAACGGCTCCGGCAAGACCACGCTGCTCAACCTCCTGAGCGGCGACGCCCAGCCCACCCGGGGCGCCGTCTCCATCCCGAAGTCGCTGCGGCTGGGGGTGCTGCGCCAGGACCAGTTCCTCTACGAGGACGAGGAGGTGCTGGGCGTGGCGCTCCGCGGGCACCCGGAGCTCTGGGACGCCATGGTCGAGAAGGAGGCGCTCCTGGCCCGGGCCCACGAGCACTTCGACGCGGACCGCTTCTCGGCGCTCGAAGAGACGGTGCAGCGGCTCGACGGGTACACCGCCGAGGCGCGGGCGGCCACCATCCTGGAGGGGCTCGGGCTTCCCGCGCAGGTGCACCGCCAGCCGCTGTCCACCCTCTCCGGCGGCTTCAAGCTGCGGGTGCTCCTGGCGCAGGTGCTGGCGGGCGCCCCCGACGCCCTGCTCCTGGACGAGCCCACCAACCACCTCGACGTCCTCTCCATCCGCTGGCTGGAGAAGTTCCTGCGCGACCAGGAGGGCCCGGTGGCGGTCGTCTCGCACGACCACCGCTTCCTGGACAACGTGGCCACGCACATCCTGGACGTGGACTACCAGACGGTCACGCTCTACCGGGGCAACTACACGGAGTTCCTGGAGCAGAAGCGGGAAGACCGGGAGCGCAAGGAGAAGGAGATCGAGGGCCGGCAGAAGGAGATCGCCCACCACCAGAAGTTCGTGGACCGCTTCAAGGCGAAGGCGAGCAAGGCCCGGCAGGCGCAGAGCAAGCTGCGGATGATCGAGAGGAAGGCCGAAGAGCTCGTGGAGCTCCCCGGCAGCTCCCGGCGCTACCCGAAGTTCCGCTTCGAGCAGCGGCGCCCGAGTGGGCGCGAGGTGCTGGCGGTCACCGGGCTCCGCAAGGCGTTCGGCGACACGGAGGTCCTGCACGGGGTGGACCTGCGGGTGGCCCGCGGCGACCGCCTGGTCATCCTGGGCCCCAACGGGATCGGGAAGTCCACGCTGCTCAAGATCGTGATGGGCGAGCTGCGGCCCGACCAGGGGCGGGTGGAGTGGGGGTACGAGACCCACCCCGGCTACTTCGCCCAGGACCACCACGAGCAGCTGGACGACCCCGAGCGCACGGCGGAGGAGTGGCTCTGGGACTTCTGCCCGGGGAAGGACCGGGGCTTCGTGCGGGGGCACCTGGGGCTGATGCTCTTCTCCGGCGACGACGGGGAGAAGCGCCTCTCCACCCTGTCGGGCGGGGAGGCCACCCGGCTCGTGTTCAGCCGGCTGGCGCTGGAGCGGCCGAACGTCCTGGTGCTCGACGAGCCCACCAACCACCTGGACCTGGAGTCGATCGAGGCGCTGGTCGCCGCGCTGCAGGGCTACGAGGGCACGCTGATCCTGGTGTCGCACGACCGCTGGCTGGTGGGCCGGCTGGCCACCCGCGTGGTGGAGATCACCCGCGAGGGGATCCGCGACTACCACGGCACCTACGAGGAGTACGTCCACGCCTGCGGCGACGACCACCTGGACGCCGACACCGTGGTGCTCAAGGCCCGGCGCGAGGAGCGCAAGGGGAAGCGGAAGGAGCTGCTGGAAGCCTGAACGGTCTCCCGGCTGCGGGCGCGAACGCGGGACAGGCCGGCGCTTCCCGGGGAGGTCCGCCCCTGGAGCCCTCGAGAGCCGGCCTCCGCGAGGATGAATGGCTGTGGGGGTGGGACCCCACGCCGGGGATCGTCTCGGTGTGGGCCGAGCCGGACGGCCGCGCGATCGTCTGGCGCAGGCTCCCGGAGACGGGCGCGCTGGTGCGCGAGGACGAGCGGTTCCGCCCCTGGATCCTCCTCGACCGCCTGGACGACCTGCGCCACCTGGGCCCGCGGCTCGGGCCCGGGGGCGACGCCGGCGCCGACGTCTGGGTCCGCGAGCTGGGCGGCCCCGGCGAGCTGCGGTTCCTGGTCTCCGCCGCCGACGGCAGGGCGCTGGCGGCGGCGGTGCTGCACGGCGCGTCGCACCGGCTCGGGCGGCGCGTGGGGCACCTGCGCGAGCTCGGCCAGGCCGGCGTGCTCGCGCTCCCGCCCGAGGAGCAATACCTGGTGGCGACGGGGCGCACGTACTTCCGCGGCCTCGCCTTCGACCAGCTGCACCGGCTGCAGTTCGACCTGGAGACCACGGGGCTCGACCCCGCGCGCGACCGCGTCTTCATGGTCGCCGTGCGCCATCCGTCGGGCGCCACCGAGGTGCTGGAGGCGGAGGGTGCCGGCGACGCGGCCGAGGCCGGCCTGATCCGGCGGCTGGTCGAGGTGGTGCGGGCGGCCGACCCGGACGTGATCGAGAACCACAACCTGCACGGGTTCGACCTCCCCTTCCTCGCGCACCGTGCGCGCCGGCTGGGGGTGCCGCTCGCGCTCGGCCGCCTGGGGAAGCTGGGGGTGCGCGAGCGCGCCGCCCGCCGCGGCACCGCGCGCGAGGGCGACGCCGGCCGGCGGGTGCGCCTGGTGGCCCCGGGGCGCGAGCTGATCGACACGCTGGACGCGGTGCAGCGCTACGACTTCGCCGCGCGCGACCTGCCGGGCCACGGGCTCAAGGTGGTGGCGCGGCACCTGGGCGTGGCGGTGCCGGACCGCGAGTACGTCCCCGGGAGCCAGGTCTACGCCGTCTGGCGGCGCGACCCGGAGCGCGTGCGCCGCTACGCCACCGACGACGTCGAGGAGACCGCCGCCATCTCGCGCCTGCTGGGCGGGGCCGCGTTCGCCCTGGCGCGCATGGCCCCGCGCCGCTACGAGCGGCTCGCCGACGCCGGCCCGGCCACCGGCGTGATCGACCCGCTGCTGGTGCGGGCCTACCTGCGCGCGGGCGCCGCCCTCCCCGCGCACCGGCCGGGCGACGGCACGCCCCACAGCGGCGCCGCGCTCCACCTCTTCGCCACCGGCGTGGCGTGGCGCGTGGTGAAGGCCGACGTGGCGAGCCTGTACCCGTCGCTCATGCGCGCCTACCGCATCGGCCCGGCGCGCGACCATCTGGGGGCGCTGCTGGCGCTGGTGGACCGGCTGGTGGAGCAGCGGCTGGCGGCCAAGGCCAGCGCGCGGGCGGCGCCCCCCGGCTCGGCCGAGCGCCACACGCACGAGGCGACCTCCGCGGCGATGAAGCTCATCGTCAACTCGGCCTACGGCTACCTGGCCGCGGGGGGCGAGCTGACGCGCTTCGCCGACGTGCACGCCGCCAACGAGGTGACGCGCCGCGGCCGCGAGACGCTGGCGCTGATGTGCCGCGAGCTCGCTGCGCGCGGGGTGACGCTGCTGGAGGCCGACACCGACGGCGTCTACTTCGCCGTCCCCGAGGGGTGGGGCGAGGCCGAGGAGCGGCGCGTGGTGGCCGAGGTGGCCGCGCTCCTGCCGCCGCTGGTCCACCTCGAGCTCGAGGGGCGCTACGCGGCGATGCTGTCGCACGAGCCGAAGAACTACGCCCTGCTCGGCTACGACGGGACGCTCACCCTGCGCGGGGTGGCGTTCCGCTCCAGCCGCGCGGAGCCGTTCGGCGAGGCGTTCCTGCGCCGCGCGCTGGTGCGGCTGTTCGCGGGCGACCTGGGCGGGGTGCGCGAGGCGTACCTGGCCACGCTCGACGCGCTGCGCCGCCGCGAGCTTCCCACCTTCGACGTCTCGTCGCGCGTGCGGCTGACCAAGTCGCCCGCCCGCTACGCCGCCACGCGCGAGACGCGGCGCGAGCTCGCCTACGAGGCGCTGCTCGCCAGCGGGCGCACGCAATGGCGCGTGGGCGAGCGGGTGCGCGTCTACCGCACGCAGGGCGGCGGGTGCGCCGTGGCCGCGCCGGCCGACGAAGCGCCCGGGTCTGTTGACCGGCGTGACTACGACGTGGAGCACTACGCGCGTGTGCTGCGCGACACCTACGCCGCCCGGCTCGCGCGCGCGCTCACGCCGGGCGACTTCGCCGCGGTGTTCGCCGACCCCGACCAGCTGTCGCTCTTCGCGCCGCCCACCGCGGCGATGCGGCCGGTGCTCGTCCCGCGCCCGGGGCCGGGCCGGTGACGCGGGCGGGTTGATCGGGGAACTCCCGGCGGCGGCAAAGCCCGCCCGGTCCGGCAGCGCGCTACGAGCTCAGGCCGCGTCCCGGTCCTTCAGAATGCTCGACTCTCCACCGCTGATCGAAGGCGGCCGTCGCGGGCTCAGGAGATGACCGCCGTGTTGAAGATGGTCTGGACGAGCAGGGCGACCCCGAAGCCGAGCCCGAGCAGGAGCCAGTGCACCCGGCGGCGCCGCGTGAAGAGCAGCGGCACGTAGATCACTGCGATCCAGCCGACCAGGAGCCCGGCGTAGCGGACCCCGCCCAGGCGGGCGAAGTGCTCGCGCCTGTGCAGGAGCGTGTCGGGGATGTCCAGGAGGATGTAGAGCGCCATCAGCGGGACCACCCAGCGGACCACGCCGAAGTAGTGCGTGTCGAGGTCGATGTTCGTCCCCGGCTCCACGTCGGGCATGAACAGGCGCGCCATGAAGAGCAGCAGCGACGGCTTCACCAGCAGGAACGCGAAGAGCCAGAAGCCGAACGGCGCCTGGTGGCGCCACCCGTAGAGCAGCCACCACTCGTAGGCGTTGAACAGCACCAGGCTGAGCGCCCAGAACACGAACAGCCCGGACCAGCGCACGCGGCCCGAGCCGGGGCGCAGGTGGTGCTGCACCAGGTCCGCCAGGCCGCCCAGCACGCGCGTGAGCGCGAGCGCGGGGATCAGGGCGATGAAGGTGACCAGGTAGGAGAACGCGTCCATCATCCCCCGCACTGTGCGTGCGCCGCCATGAACCGCTCCACGCGGCGCGGGTCCACGGCCCCGTGCCACCGGCCGTCCACCTTGAACGCCGAGCCGACGATGAACCCGTCCGCGCCGGCGTAGTACTCCCGGAGGTTCTCCGGCGTGATCCCGGAGCCGAGGTAGAGCGGCAGCCGGCAGCGCGCGCGCACCTCGTCGATGTCCCGCAGGCTCGGGCGCTCGCCCGTCGCCGAGCCGGTGACGATCACGGCGTCGGCGCGCATGAACTCCGCCGCCCCGGCGGTCTCGCCGATGCCCACGTCGGCGGTGAGCGCGTGCGAGGCGTGCTTCTTCTTCACGTCCGCCCACACCTGCACCCGCTCGGCCCCGATGTGCCGGCGGAAGCGCAGCAGCGGTGCCGCCGACGACTCGATGATTCCCTCGTCGGCGACGTGCGCGTACGCGAACCCCTCCACCCGCACGAAGTCGAGCCCCGCGGCGTGCGCCACGGCCAGGGCCTCGCGGTTCGCGCCGGCCAGGATCTGGATCCCGCACGGGAGCCCGCTCGCCTCCTTCACCGCCCGCGCCAGCACCGTCATCGCCGCCGTGATCTCCGGGCCCACGCCGCCGCGCAGGTAGGGCACGTCGTGCATGTTCTCCAGCGCCACGCCGTGCACCCCCGCCTCGCGGTAGACGGCGCACTCCGCCACCGCCCGCGCCTCGAGCTCGCCGAGCGTCTCCCGGCTCGCCGGCGTTCCGGGGAGCGCGCCGACGTGGACCATCGCGATGACCGGCTTCGGTGAAGCGAACAAGGGACGGTTGCGGAAGAGGGTGGCGGCGGAGAATGCCCGCGTCCTGGCGAGCTGTCGCTCGAGGGACGGAAACTGGCCGCGGCACAATCTACAGTGCGAAGCGACCCGGGGGAGAGGATGGCGGAAAGCCGCCCGTGGCGCTCGACATGGGCAGCCGGCATTCGTCTTGATGGGTGCGGTGCGGCGGCGTAGTATCCCGCGAAGGGGCAGGTGGCGCAAGGAACGCAAGGGCTTTCGCTCCCTCGTGACTCCGGCGCCCGGACCCGCGCCACCGGGCCTGGTTCCGTCAGGACGCGACGCACGAACAGCCATGCGCTTCCGCTCAGCCGTTGCCGCGCTCCTCCTCGCCGGATGTACGGTGGGATCGACGAGCGATCCGGATCGGCCCACCGTCCTCGTCGGACGCGAGAGCGACGATCCCGGGGCGCACATGGCTCGGCTCAAGGCGGTCGTCCGGCAGGATGCCAGGACGAGCTACGGTGCGGAGTGCGGCACGATCTCCGTCCCCGACGATGCGTTCATCCCCATCGAAATCACCGGCGGAGGATTGGCCGAGGTGGCCGTCACCTTCGGACGCGTCCGCTGCGGTCTCGGGCCGACCCGGTTCAGCGGCACCGGAGGCGTCCTGGTGCAGTTCTGGATCGGGAGCGGCGGTCCCGTGCGGCTGCTCCTGGAGCAGCAGATGCACGGCTTCACCCCGGTGGATGAGGGTCTGGTCACGATGCAGCACGGCGGCTACTGTCCGGACGGCGCCGGACCGGACCAGTGCCGCGTCACCTACCGGTGGAACGACCGGGACCGCCGGCTCGAAGTGGTCGAGCGGCGGCTCGCCTCGAGCCCTGGCCGGGTCGAGGCCATGGCGTACGATTGGGAGACGCTGTCGCGTTGACCGGATCGGGAATCCCGCCCGCTGTTTGGTCGGGCGGCAACACGGCGCCCGATCCATCCGGGCGGACCCTGCGACCGTGGCGGCGACCCACGGGGTGGACGGAGTGACGCGATGCGACTGGACGTCTATTTGAACTATCGCGGCAACTGCGAGCAGGCGTTTCGCTTCTACGAGCGGCACCTCGGCGGCAGGATCACCGGGATCGCCCGGCATGGGGAGCAGCCCAATCCCTCGCTGCCGGCCGACTGGAAGGACAGGGTCCTTCACGCCCGGATCGAGATCGGCTCGACGGTGCTCATGGGTGCGGACGTTCCCCAAGCCGAGCCCATGCGCAGCGCCTATCTCACCCTCACTTTCGACGGTGAAGCGGACGCCGAGCGCACGTACGCCCTGCTCGCGGACGGGGGCGAGATCTTCATGAAGATGGAGAAGACGCCCTTCGCCAACCGCTTCGCCATGCTCCGCGACAGGTTCGGGACGTCCTGGATGCTCCTCCATCAACCTGCATCCACATGAGGGCCTCGATTGCGGCTCCTCGCGCGTCGCGGCGGGCGTCAGGCCGGTTGCCTGACTCGACAGGATCGTCCCCGCACCTTTCGCCCCCGACATGACGGATCTCGACGGCGTCGCCGTGATGCGGGCCGTTCTCGTCGGCGAAGACGCACCCGAGATCGTCGCGTGCGAGGCCCGGATCCGCGCGGCCCAGCTGGCCGCCGACCTGGCCGCGCTCGATCCTCTCATCGCCGAAGAGCTCCTCTTCACCGGCCCCGACGGCCAGCTCGCGACGAAGGCCGGCGACCTGGCTGCGCACGGATCCGGAGTGGTCCGCTTCCGGGAGCACGTGCCCGAGGAATTGCGCGTGCGCCGCATCGGTGCCGACGTGGCCGTTGCCGCGCTCCGTGCGCGGCTGGCCGTGGAAGTCGCCGGCACGCTGCTGCGCGGTACGTACCGGTACACGCGGGTGTGGGCGCGTGAAGACGGCGGCTCCTGGAAGGTGGTCGGCGGGCACATCAGCGAAGTGCCCGCCGGCCCGGATGCCGGCGGCGCGCTGGCGTGACCCGGCTGCGGGCGACGCAGGCCGGCGCAGGCTCAGGGCGGAGATCTTCCCAGACCTTCCCGGGCGTGATTCCTGGATGTCGATGTGCATCACGTCCAGGTGCGACACGGCATCCACCACCGCATTCACGATGGCGGACAGGGTGCCGGCGGCCGCGCGGGGCAGGGCACGTCGTGCACGTTCTCCAGCGCCACGCCTTGCCTCGCGGTGGATGGCGCACTCCGCAACGGCCCGCGCCTCGGGACACAATCCAGCAGCCTGGGTCTGATGTTTGTGTTGTTTGGCGCGGTGTAGCGCCGTATCATCGGAGAAGTCAGGTGGACGAGGTGTAGGTTGCATTCGTGTATCCGAGCGGGTGACGGGCTGCGCGTGGGAAGGTGAGCATCTGCGCACGCGCTGCGAGGCGCAACCTGCTACGTGTTGGGCGGCAGATCCGCGGCAAAATAGGAATCAGACATGCGAGCCTTTGCACAAAAGCAGAAGCAAGCTCAAAAGCCAGTATCCTCCAGCCTTGCCCGGCCTGGCACGGCAGCGTCCACAACCCATCATGCGGCACCTCCTCACCTGCTCCTGCAACTCGCGACGGGGATTCTGACGGTGCAAAGGACGCCGCGGACTCATGCTGAAGAGCTCGATGGATCGAGCGGTCCGACATCACCTCACTTTGAGCACGATCATAGCCAGACCCCCGTACATACTCCTGCAGCAGGAGCGATACAGACGAAGCTGGAGATCAACCAGCCGGGAGACGAATACGAGCAGGAGGCAGACCGTGTTGCCGATCAGGCGATGGCGACGCCGGCCGCTACCGCCGTCAGCGGCGCGCCACCACGTATCCAGCGCTTCTCCGGGCAACCGAACGGGCAGAGGGATGCGGCGCCCGCCAGCGTAGACCAGGCCCTTGCCAGTCCCGGCAGGCCGCTGGAGCCGGCATTGCGGCAAGACATGGAACAGCGCTTGGGCCACGACTTTTCGCGAGTGCGGCTGCATTCTGGGGGTCTCGCAGAGCAATCTGCTCAAGATCTGAACGCCCATGCCTACACCGTGGGATCCGACGTGGTTTTCGGTGCCGGCCGGTTCGCTCCGGAAACACACGAGGGTCGCCGGCTGATTGCCCATGAGCTGGCGCACGTGGTGCAGCAGACAGGTGCGGATGGGACTTACGCTAGTCCACGTGATGAAAAACGGGGTCCGTCCTCGATTCGGCTGTTCGGCCATTCGCCTGCTCGCCTTCGCCACACCTCGGAGACATCGATTCAACGGCAGGTGGATTTTGGCCTGGCAACAAGCCAGAACGTCGGCGGCTATGCAACGAAAGTGAAGGCATTCCAGAGTGACAGGGCAAATCGAAGTAAATCGTTCGAAGTCCTGGCTCGTTATGCTCTGGACGTATGTAACGACGAGCTTCGGGCGATGGACATCCCAGCCGTGAAACTGAGAGTGGAGCCCATCGACACGATCGCGAACTTCTGGCCGATCGCCTGGAGGATGCGCGTGAACACGACCGCGTATACCGGAAAAGCCGGGCCTCTGACCATCGGGCAGCTGACCAGACAGCAGTCGACGGAACTGGTGGAATCCATCTACCATGAAGCCCGCCACGCGGAGCAGTATTTCAAGATGGCCCGGCTCCTCGCCGGTCAGGGGAAATCGGAAAGGACGATACGCTGGGATGTGGGCATTCCTGAAGAGATCGCAAAAGAGGCGAAGGCGAAGCCGCTGGCCGCTCTCAATCCCGAAACCGCGAGTTTTGCCGAGCTTGTGAGCGAGACGATGGATAAGCGCAAAGGCGTAGATCCCAAGACTACTTCAAAGCAACAGCAAGATTTCCGGAAAAGGGTCACGGAACACAATCAGGAGGTGCAGCAGGTACAGGACTGGTATCGAGAGAGGCCATTGGAAGATCTGATTTATGATTACGACCGCAAGACCCACGACGCCCTCTCCACGATCCGGGAGGAAGCGAAGCAACGGAAGAAAGGAAGCTGGGACACAAGCAAACTCCAGCCTGCAATAGATGTCGTCAAGAAGAACCTGATACCGCGGTTGGATACGGAAATCGCACGCGTGTCCGCCCAAAAAGGCCGATCCCGGATGGTTACTCACCTGAAGGCGCTGAAAACGAACGCCACCGAAATGGTGGACCTCGTTCAACGGCAAACAACCAGTCGGACGCTGATCACCGAATTCGAATTGATCGATCTGGATGCCCGCAGCATCGCCGCAGAACTGGAGGTAGCCTATCGAGAACTGCTGACCGAAGCGGACGCTTATGCGCAACAGTGGAAAGTCACGGCGGCAATGAAGCGAAATTGACGGGGGTCACCAGGGGGGAAGGGAGCCCCATACCCGGTTCCTTTCGCGGCAGACCCCCGTTGCAATCCGACTCGCCGCCTCGCTCCACCCCGGTGGGCACGCCGACACTACTGCTCTCCGCCGACGCTCCACCGGTCTCGCCGCTTCCGCTACTCAACCACCCTTCTCGTGCAGGATCTTCCACACCTACTCGGAGGTGATCGGGACGTCGATGTGCGTCACGCCCGAGTGCGACAGGGCGTCCACCACCGCGTTGGCGATGGCCGGGAGGCGCGCACACGGTGGCCGACTCGCCCACCACGCCCCCATGGCTCCAGCGAAGTAGGTAGTGCTGAGTGCCGAGTGCCGAGTGCTGAGTTGCTGAATCGTGTATCATCTGCGCAGTTCAGCACTTAGCACTTAGCACTCAGGACTTGAAAGTCGACAGAACTTTCGAGCACTTACTTAGATCGTCTCCCGGCCGACGCGAGGGTGTGAAGGTGCCTTCCAGCGGGTGACGACACTCGCGGGGGTCCGGCCGCCCCCGATACATGGCCGATTCGCCGCCGTCACCTCGCGCGGTCCGTCTTCCACGCGACCCCCAGGCGCTCACCGAACTCGTAGTATACGAAATGGGTGACTTCGCCTTGCCGGTTGCGCCCGAAGCGGCCTTCGCCGTCGTAGCGGCCCGTCACGAGCGACGCCTCGCCGAGCGACGCGAGGACATGGCGCTGCCGGCCGGAAATGCTGACCAGGGAATCCCCTTCCCTGACGATCGAGACGACGAGGTCGGGACGCCGGTCGAAGCGGTACTCGCCGACGTACTCGTCGTACATGCCCAGCCGCACTTTCTCCGCGAACGTGCGCGAAGGGGTAGCCCGCACGAACTCGCTCCTCACCGACGGCGGCAGCCGATGTCGAATCCGCAGCCTGGCAGAATGCAGGCGCTTGGCGACCGTTCCCGGCTTCAGGCGCAGTACCCTGGCGATCTCCGGCTGGCTGTACCCTAGGAAGTAGAAGAGGACGGTGACCTGCCGCTCGCCGTCCGGGAGCGCGGCGACGGCGGATGCGACCAGGGCCTGGTAGTCGACCCGGCGGCTCTCGGCCTCGACGAACCGGGGCAGCTCCGCGGCCTCGGGCCGGCGCGCCCGGCGCCGCAGCTGCCGTGCGCATTGCGAGGCGACGATCGTCCTCAGCCAGGTCGGGAACGCGGATGGGTCGCGGAGCTGGCGCAGGCGAAGCCAGGCCGTCGCGAACGCTTCCTGCACGGCGTCCCTGGCATCGTCTCCGTCGCGGAGCAGCGTGAGGGCGAGGCCGAACACGAGGTGCTGCGACTGCTCGACGAGCCGCGTGAACGCAAGGTGCTGCTCCTGCAGGGGAACGGCCGGATCGCGGGCCGTTTCGACCAGTCGCGCCGTGTCCGCCACTACGCTCGCGCTCATGGTGGGGTATCCCGCCGCTGGCGAAGGAGGAAGGATTTGCGGCGGCCGATCGCGACGACGGTCGCCAGAAGGAGCGGAAGGATCTCGCTCGTTACCTGGCCGGGCTGACCCCACCAGACGTGCGTGCCCATCGCGCCGAGCATGACGGCGACGATGATCGCCGCGCCCGCGAAGGCCGTGCGCCGGGTCAGGAGCAATAATGCCGCGGCGGTCTCGGCGACGCCAATGCAGAGCCGGAACCACACCGGGAACTGCCATGCGCGAAAGGCCCGCGCCCACCCGCTGTCATCGGAGAACTTGGCGATCCCCTGCCTGGCGAACACCCACGCGAGGAACAGGGCGAATACCCACAGGATCACGTCGAGCGCGATTCGGCAGCGGTTTCCCACGTGGCCTCCTTGAAGGTAGCTCCGGTCCAGCGTGTGCCCTGGAGGCGGCGCCGGCGCTCCGCGGCCGCATACCCTGCGCGGTTCGTGAGCACGGCACCGACCTTCAAGTAAGAGCCACCGGGTGCCCAAAACCTTACCCGCAAGCTGCTCGGCACCGGCATTGCCGGCGCAGCCAGATAGACGAAGCCGCCCGCGGTGGTCCACCGCGGGCGGCTTCGTATCCGGGGCAACGCCATGGAGGGCGTCTGATCCCCCTCTCGCTACTCCGCCACGCCTCTTTCGCGCAGGATCTTCCACACCTTCTCGGGGGGTGATGGGGATGTCGATGTGCATCACGCCCAGGTGCGAGAGGGCGTCCACCACCGCGTTGGCGATGTCGGGCGGGACGCCGACGGTGGCCGACTCGCCCGCGCCCTTGGCGCCCAGCGGGCGGTGCGGCGAGTTGTCCAGTTTCCAGCGCGGCGTCTCCATCGCCGTCGGCAGCAGGTAGTCCATGAAGCTGCCGCCCGGATGTTGCCCTCCTCGTCGTACGTGATCTCCTCGAAAAGCGACAGCGCCAGCCCAGGTCAACCCGCCGTGGATCTGCCCCGCCACGATCATCGGGTTGATGACGTCACCGACTTCGTCGCGAGGTGGGTCGGGAACTCGGAAACGTGGGCAGCGCCGAACTCGGCCAGGTGCCGCTTTCCTTGATGGATTACGTAGCGGCGCACCCAGTGGACGTAAGCCTCTCGATACGGCGGCTATGAGTGGCGGCGGACGCGGATCTCCTGGCGGACGCGGTCCGGCAGCCCGGGTTCTGACATTCGTCTTGATCGGTGCGGTGTAGCGCCCCATTATCCTGCGGAGAGGGCAGGTGGAGGCTGCGTAAGCTACGTCCGTTTGCCCGGGACCTGACGTCACCCGTCGCGTCGTATCCAGCCGCCTCGAACAGGAAATTCGAATGGAGCCACAAGAGAACAAGCAGCTTGCGCTACAAAAGGCGATCAGCTCTCACGAACAGGCCGCAGCAGGACTCACTGATTTGATGAGCGGCCTGTCCGAGGACAAGTATGCGGCGATGCTTTCCCGGATCAAGCAGAACATCGCAGACTTGCAAGCGGAAGCGGCGAGCTCACAGCCAGAGGATCACGTGTAACGATCTTGGGTTGCGGCTGAGCTCGTACGCCGTTCGGCGGCACCACGCTTCCCAGGGCCGGGCGACGTGAAGCATGACGGCCCCTTTCGCGGCAGACCCCCCGTTGCAGTCCGAAGCGCCGCCCCGCTCCGCCCCGGTGGGGCACGCCAACGCTACCTGCTCTCGCCGACGCCCCACCGGTCTTGCCGCCTTCGCTACTCCGCCACTCCCCTCTTGTGCAGGATTTTCCACACCTTCTCGGGTGTGATGGGGATGTCGATGTGCGTCACGCCTCCTGTACCCCGTCGGACCCTCGAGACAGGTCGCCCGCGGCCTGGTGGTCCTGGGAAGTCGAACGCTCACTTGCGCGATGTGTCTACTTCGGCGGCACGGCAAGGGTCGCGCAGACCGCCCGGAGCACGTCGCCCGCGGGGCCGGAAGGGGTCTCCCATTCACCGGGATCCCGGCTCCCCTGGATGCGCCGCTCCCCGGAGTACATCTCGAACGTGAGGGAGCGCTCGCGCATCTGCTCACAATCGTACTCCTTGAGCCCCTGCAGGCGATCGAACCGCTGGCCGGCGGGATTGCTCGTCGGAGACGCGAGGCTCATGCGGTAGAGCACCCGGTATCGCGACGGCCCGAGGGGGACCACGCCGCCGACGTCGATCGAATGTGCCGCTCCACCCACGTGGTGCACTTCCTGCCACCGCGCCGGCGTCTCCGGAGCCGCGGCGCGCGAGGCGCAGGCGCCGAGAAGGAACGGCACCACGAGCATCGCATGGAGCACTGGTAAGGGATACGTTCGCACGAGTCGCTGATCACCTGGATCTGGTGGATGCGGCCTGACATCGTTTGGAGGCTGCGCACTGCTGCCGCGGCGGTATGCCGCGGCAGCGTCCTGCCCGCACCATGCCCGTCAGCGGCTGATCAGCCAGACCAGGGCGAGGACGAGGAGGACGACGACGGCCCAGACCACGGGCCGCCTCGCGGCCCGTCCCGCGGCGCGCCCCAGCGCCGCGCCGCCGAGCGAGAGGGCGTCGATCGGCTCCGCCGCGTGTGGCGCGGGGGCCGGTGTGGCGGCGGGCGGGATCGTGGCCGCGGGACGTGGGGCGGGCGCGGCGTCGACCGACGCGGGACCCGCGGCGGCAGCGGGGGCCGGCGGAGCGGCGACGCTCTCCGCGACGGCATCGGCCGCGACCGCGACCGCTTCCGGGGGAGTCGGGGTGGCGGGGGCGGCCTCCAGCTCCGCGCGGGCGCAGTCGACGAACCTCTGGAAGAGCTGGTCGCTGACGTCCTGAATCATCCCGCGGCCGAACTGCGCCAGCAGCCCCACCACCTGCACGTCCGAGGTGACGTGGACCTCGGTCTCGCCCGGCGCGCGCTCCACCATGCGGCTGGTCATGCGCATCTGGGCGCCGCCCCTGCCGCGGGTCTCCTGGCCCGACGCCACGATCTCGGCCGTCCGCGCCTCGGCGTCCAGGCGCTCGAAGCGCATCGTCCCGCGGTAGCTGGCCTGCACGGGGCCCACCTTGATGCTGATGGTGCCGGCGTGCGTCCGCTCGTCCACCGCCTCGCCGAGGGCGGCGCCGGGGAGGCAGCGGACCACGCGTGCGGGCGTGGTGAGGAACTCCCACGCGGCGGCGGCCGGCGCGTTCACCACGAAGCTCTTCGAGATCTCCATCGGGTGACCGGGTGCAGGGGGACGGGTCAAGGTTGGGACGGTCCGCTCCAGCGACGAGAGCGTCGTCGCCATGGCGCAGACCGTGGAGATGGACGCCTCACACGTAGGCGTTCAATACCCTGCTGTCAATGCCCACACCCCTTGTACTGCTGCGGATGGAGCCTAGGGAGTCCTTGATTGCTGGAATTACTCAGCGCAAGCCGTAGCGGCGGAAAGAAAGCGGACTCGCGCTTCACGGCCGGTTCTCCAACCCGATTTGCATTGGATCGTGCTGGAGTTGCAACTCTTCCAGGGCGTAGCCGATTGTGCGATAGGTGCGCAGTCGTTTCTCGAACATACGCCTCAGCAACGGTACTTCGCGGTCGACGTAATCGTAGACGCGGACTTCCGCTTTTCCGGGATGGAATCGGTGCAGGCGCCCCGTGTACTGCACGAGCGTCCCTTTCCAGGAGACTGGCATCGCGAGGAACAGCGTATCGAGCCGCGTGTCGTCGAAGCCCTCGCCGATGTACCGGCCAGTTGCCACGACGAGGCGCCTCTCAGCGTCCGGAATGTCGGCGAGCTTCGCGCTGAAGTCACGGCGTTCCTTCGCGGTCATCTTCCCTTGAAGGACGATCAGGTTCGGGACTAGGCCCCGCAGCCGCTCGGCGAAGTACTCCAGGTGGTCCCGTCTTTCGGTCAGCACGATTGGTGAGCGCCCTTCCTCCAGGGCAGCAACCACGTCGTCGAGAATGAGACTGTTGCGTGCCTCGTTCTCCGCCAGCGCCTGGTAGATCTGCTGGATGCCCATTCCGGCCGCGGCGCTATCCAGCCGGAAAGCCGTATCGCGCATTACGACGCGGTGGTCGAAAGGCCGCCGCGCAGCGTGATGCTTCGAGTCCACGGAAAACCTTACGGGCCCGAGCTGCATCTCCAGGATGGGATGATGTCCATCCCGGCGGTGGGGTGTGGCCGTCAATCCCACGACGTATCGGGCCTTGATCTCGGAGAGCACCCGCTCGAACGACACGGCGGGCACGTGGTGGCACTCGTCGACGATCACATGGCCGTATGTTGCCGCGATGTCATCCACGCTTCCCCTGTGGACCAGGCTCTGGATCATCGCGACGTCCAGGCGGCCGTTCGGCTCACGCCTGCCGCCGCCGATCCGTCCCACGTCCTTTTCGTCGAGGTCGAGGAACGTCGAGAGCTGCGCGATCCACTGGTCGAGGAGCGGCCGGCGGTGCACGAGCACGAGGGTGCTCCGCCCACGTTCGGCGATGAGGTACGTGCCGAGGACGGTCTTGCCGATCCCAGGCGGCGCGACGAACACGCCGATGTCGTGACGCAGAAGCTCGCGCGCGGCCTGATCCTGAACCGGAGTGAGCTCCCCGTGGAAGCGGAATGAAGCCGCATCGCCGACGAGGCGCTGGTCGTCGACGACGAGTTCAACGCCATGTTGTTCCAGAAGCGCTTCGAGGTCGCTACGACATCCCCGTGGGAGAGCAATGTGCTGCGGGAATTCCTCGGCGCAGGCGATCACGCGAGGCGTGAGCGCCGTGGAGAGGCGCAGCTGCTGCTTCTTGTAGAACTCCGGGTTCTGAAATGCCGCGAGCCGCTTGATCTGGTTGAGCAGTGGCGAGGGGAGCCCTGTCTTGTCGATGAACAACCGCTGCGCGAGCACCGCACGCACTTCCTTCGGCAGCGGGCCTGGGATCGGGGTGCGAGGGAAGCGTCCCGACGGCGAGCGCGCCCACGGCGCTGCGGAATCGTCGTCCGCGGGCTCGGCGAGACGCACGCCGACGACTTGGCCGCGGCGGGTCGCTTCCCGGGCAATCGCCTCGACCGTGTCCGTTTCGATCCGGGGTGTCGATGCGAGAAACGCCCACTGGTCGGGATACGGCTCGAACGCGTCGTCCAGGAAGACGGTGTTGCCTTCCTTGCGCGGCTCGTACTGGAGGGGCAGCGCGATGAGATTTCCGAAACCGCCGCGCGGCAGGGTGTCCTGGTTGGGAAAGAGGCGGTCGTAGGACTCCATGCCGAGCTGGTGGCGCCTCGCCATCGTCTCGGTAATCAGATAGGAGCCCATCGTTCGGGCGACGCTCGCCGGGACCGTCGCCGTGAAGAAGAACCAGGCGTGTGCGCCGTTCCCCGAGCGCGAGCGTTCGATCGCGACCGGCACGCCGGCCGAGCGACAGGTCTCCACGAATGCGGCGGTGTCGTCTTTCCACCCCGTCTTGTCGAAGTCCACCGCCAGAAACCAGCAGGTCTCGTCCTGAAGGAGCGGGTAGACTCCCATCACGTGGCGCCCCTGCAGGTGGTCCAGGACGGCTCGGGCACCGACAGGGACAAAAGCCTGGTTCGGGCACTCACCGCACTTGATCCGAGGTAAGCCGCAGATTCCGGGCACGAACTTGTTGTTGCAGGCGAGCGCGTAGCCTGCCTTACCTGTTTTCCTGCTGACGAATCGCGTGGGAAAGACGTCTTCGCGTCCGCGGAAGAGCGAGCGGAAGAGCTTCACTTTCTCGGCGGGGGTGGTGGGGATCACTGCTCCAGCGAGAAGCGGAAGCCCAGGAGCCGCGGCCGGGTCAGCGGAGGTGGTAAGCTGCTGCCGCAGTGCCACCAGGCGCGCACGCGCCGCCGCCCGTTGATCGTCGAGTTGTACAAGCTGAGCTTCTTCAGCGGCGATTTGCGCAAGCAACTGGTCTCGCGTGGAAGTCAACGCTGCTCCTCTGGGGGCTTCCTATATCGGTTGGCGGGTAATCCGACACAGATGGCGGGTGGTCATCCGCTACTCAATCTGTGCACTCTGTGCATTTTATCAACCCCGGTGTCGACCAGTCACCTTTGAGATGCACGTTGCTGAACGCGGTAAAGCAATCCTTGACGAATACGATTAGTTGCTCCAAATTTTGGAACAACTGCCAGGAGAGAGTGCCGCCATGCACCGAAAATCAGTGAAGGAGGCGGAGCCCGGAGGCCTGGGCGAGGTGCTGGCGTCGCCCGCCTTCGCCCGGCTGGTGCTGCACTTCGCGCTGCACGGGGAGGAGCCGGAGCACGTGCGTGCACTTCAGCGCCACTGCGGTCTCTCGATGAGCTCCCTGCATCGCGAGCTGCAGCGGCTGGAGCGGCGCGGGCTCGTGGAGCGCGTCGCGGAGGGGCCGCGCGTGCTGTACCGCGCCGCCCAGGCACACCCGGGATGGAAGGCGCTGAGGCAGCTCATCCGCGACTTCGCGGACCCGGCCGAGGTCGTGGAGGAAGCCATCGCGGGGGTGGAGGGGATCGAGGCCGCGTTCGTGTTCGGCTCCTTCGCGCGGGGAGACGCCCGCGAGGACAGCGATGTCGACGTGATGGTGGTCGGCGACCGGGTCGCCGAGGCGCGCCTCGGCCGCGGGGCGGCCGAGGCGTCGGTGCTGCTCGGCCGACCGGTGGAGGTCCGCACCTACACGCGCGAGAAGCTGGAGCGGCAGCTCGGGGCGGGGAACGCGGTCCTCCGGCGCATCCTCGCCGGGCCGAAGCGGTGGGTCGTGGGTGACGAGGACCGGCTGGGGACGGTGGCCGCGTGAACCAGCAGCGGATCGACCGCTTGCTCGAAGCACGGAGCCTCGAAGCGGTGGCGGCCGACGACGCCGAAGTGGCGACGATCTGGGCGGCCGCGCTTCGCGAGTGGTCCGATGCCTCGGTGCCGGGGCTGAGCGTCGCGGGTGCGTTCATCCACGTCTACCAGGCGGCGTTCCGAGCGGCCACGGCAGTGCTCCGCGGCGCGGGCTACCGGCCGCGCGGGGCGGTGGGCGGGCACCATCACGTGACGTTCTTCGCTCTCGGCGCGCTCGGTGACGAGGAGCTCGAGCGGGCCGCCGATGCCATGCAGGGCCTTCGCGGGGGGCGGCACATCGCGATGTATGGAGACGAGGAAGAGCTGGAGCCGGAAGATCTGGAGAACGCGCGAAGGCAGGTTGCGCGGCTCCTGCAACAGGTTCATCGCTGGCTGAAAACCTCGCGACCCGCCCTGGCCGACCGGCTCGCCGCGCCCTCGACACCTCACGATTCACAGTGCTGACTGCAACACCGTCTGGGTGGATTCCGGATGGCGTCTTGCGAGGTGTTTACGAGAATCCCATTGTGCAGGCGATGCGAAGCATGATGTCGCCCGGGCGCAGATCCGCTCGTCCCGCAGGGAGCGTACGTCGCATGCGGACGCCGTCACGATGGACGGCGGCCGCGGGCGTGCTTGCGGCCGTCGCTCTCGTCTCGTGCGGCAGCGCGGCCCGCCAGTCTGCACCGGCGGACGTCCAGCCCGCTGCTCAGGGCGCGGCGAGCCCCCCGCCCGCCGCCGCGGAGAGAGCCGACACCGTGCCCGTGCCCCGGCCCGGGGCGAACGAGGCGGACGTGCGGTTCATGACGGGGATGATCGCCCACCACGCGCAGGCGCTGGAGATGACGCGCCTGGTCCCCGAGCGCAGCGGCCGCCAGGACGTGCGGCTCCTCGCCGAGCGGATCACGGCCTCGCAGCAGACCGAGATCGACCGCATGCGGCAATGGCTGCGGGATCACGGACAGCCGGTTCCCGATGCGCGGCACGCGCACCACGAGGCCGGCGGCGGGCACGCGCAGATGCCCGGGATGCTCACCCCGGAGGAGCTGGCCCGGCTGTCGGCCGCCACGGGGGCGGAGTTCGACCGGCTCTTCCTGGAGCTCATGATCCGCCACCACGAGGGCGCGCTGACCATGGTGGCGGAGCTCCTCTCCCGCTCCGGCGCCGCGCAGGACTCCGACGTCTTCCAGATCGCGTCCGACGTCGACGCCGACCAGCGGGCCGAGATCGCGCGCATGCGCAGGATGCTGGGCGGACCGCCGCCCGCTCCCCGCCGGCGCTGACGGGCTTTCGCGAGAGATACAGCCGGAACCGTCTCACCCCTCACACGGAACGCGTATGAGATCCAAGACGACCGCCCTGGCCTGGCCCGCGCTGCTCGCGGCCGGGCTCCTTTCCGCCGCGGGCCCGGCGGGCGCGCAGCAGCCCCAGGACCCGCGGGTGGGGCTGCGCGGCGGCTGGGGCGACGCCGCGACGGCCGCCCGCGGCATGGAGCTGGTGGCGCACCGCGACCGCCCGGCCGGCTTCTTCAACGCGGCCAACATGGGCGACTTCAGCTTCGCCAACGCCGACCTCGCCTTCCGCGGCAACCTCCTCTTCCTGGGCGGCTACAACGGCTTCCAGGTGTGGGACATCTCCAACCCGGCCAATCCCACCCTGCGCAAGACGCACGTGTGCCCCGGCGGCCAGGGCGACGTCTCCGTCTACCGCAACCTGCTCTTCGTGTCGGTGGAGGAGCGGCGCGGCCGCGCCGACTGCGCTTCGTCCGGGGTGGCGGACTCGATCAGCGCCGACCGGTTCCTGGGGGTCCGCATCTTCGACATCGGCGACCTGGACCGGCCGCGGCAGGTGGCCGCCGTGCAGACCTGCCGGGGCTCGCACACGCACACGCTGGTGACCGACCCGCGCGACCGGGAGAACGTCTACATCTACGTGCAGGGCACCAGCCCGGTGCGGCCGGCGCAGGAGCTCTCGGGGTGCTCGGGGCGCGCGCCGCAGGAGGACCCCAACACCTCGTACTTCCGCATCGAGGTGATCAAGGTGCCGCTGGCCGCGCCGCAGCAGGCCCGGGTGGTGAACACGCCGCGCATCTTCGCCGACCCGCAGACCGGCAACGTCGCCGGGCTCTGGCAGGGCGGCGCCCAGCGCCCGGGGACGCAGGAGACGGCGCAGACCAACCAGTGCCACGACATCACCGTGTACCCGGAGCTGGGCCTGGGCGCCGGGGCGTGCGCGGGGAACGGGATCCTGCTGGACATCAGCGACCCGGCCAACCCCCGGCGGGTCGAGGAGGTGTTCGACCCCAACTTCGCCTACTGGCACTCGGCGACGTTCAACAACGACGGCAGCAAGGTGATCTACACCGACGAGTGGGGCGGCGGCGTGTCTCCCCGCTGCCAGGCCGGCGACCGGCGCGAGTGGGGGGCGGACGCCATCTTCACGCTCACGGGACGCGAGCTGAGCTTCGCCGGCTACTACAAGATGCCCGCGGCGCAGACCGCGCTGGAGAACTGCGTGGCGCACAACGGCTCGCTCGTTCCCGTGCCGGGGCGCGACATCATGGTGCAGGCGTGGTACCAGGGCGGCGTCTCGGTCTTCGACTTCACCGACCCCGCGCACCCGGTGGAGATCGCCTTCTTCGACCGCGGCCCGATGACCACCGACCGGCCGGCGATCGGCGGGTTCTGGTCGGCGTACTGGTACAACGGCTACATCTACGCCTCGGAGATCGGCCGCGGGCTCGACGTGTTCCGGCTCCAGCCCGGCGAGCACCTGTCGCAGAACGAGCTCGAGGCGGCGAAGCTGGTGCGGATGGAGTCCTTCAACCCGCAGCACCAGACGAAGCTCTCCTGGCCCGCCAGCTTCGTGGTGGCGCGCGCCTACCTGGACCAGCTCACGCGCGGCCGCGGCCTCTCCGGCACCCGGGTCACCCGCGTGGCGCGCGACCTGGACCAGGCCGAGCGGCTTCGCGGAGTCGCTCGGCGCAACGCGCTCACGCGGCTGGCCACCCAGCTCGAGAGCGACGCGGCGGGCTCCGCCGACGCGGCCCGCGTGCGGGCGCTGGCCGGCGTCGTCCGCGACCTGGCCGGCGCGGGGCGCTGAGGGTCGCGCGCGGACGCAGGACTCGGATCGAAACGCACCGCGGGCGACGATGCTCGCGGTGCGTTTCGTTTGGCCCCATCGCCTGTCTCGGCGTTCGGAAACAGCAGGCCTCACGCAGAGTCAGCAGAGAAACCCCTCCTTCTGACCTCCGCTGGTTCTGCAAAAGCGTCTCGCCGAATCCGGGGATGAGGCAGGGGAAGCCCCGCGCCGTACCCGGCGGTCGGTCCGGCGGAAGTACGCGAAGTATACGGCCTGTCCCGCGGAATTTCGCGCCGGACCCTGTCCACCCCGGTCACCTTGGGCCTGATTTTCCGTTCATTTTCGCGCTTGTTGCGTGGACGGCGCAAAACCTCCTTGCGCTCCTCGCCAGGCCGAGGTAAAGTGGCGAGTGTAAAGCGAATTCAAGTACGCAGAGTATACGGCGCACGCCGCCCGGGAGGCCCGCTTGAGCGAGCCTTCCGGGTCGATCGTGTCTCTCGACGTGCTGCGCCGGGTATTCCGGCTGGCGATCGATCGCACATCCCTGCGGCAGGTGGCCCGCGAAGTAGGGATATCTCCCCGGGGGCTCGCCCTCTTCCTCAAAGGCTCGCAGCCGCACAGGGCCACGCTTGTCAAGTTCCGTAACTGGTACGCGCGCTACGCACCGGTGGTGGTCGGCGTTTCCGCGGACGTGGCGGCCGTCTCGCTCGCGAACCTCCTGGAGGGCCTGGACGGGACGGACCGCGAATACGGTGTGCTCGTGATCACCGGCGTCGTGGAGACCCTGCATCGAAGACGGGAGAACGATCCGCCGGATTGGATCGACGGCGTGCGGCGCCGCCCCGTGTGATCTTTCCGGCTTCCTGGCCTTTGCACGAGACACTCCGGACCTCTCGCGGTCCGGAGCGTCTTTGTTTCTGCCGGCGGAGCGCACCGCGATTCTCCGCCGACTCCGCCGGTTCTGTGTGGTCGCCCCGCCCACGCCGAAACGGGCGGCGCCGCGGTTGCATTCCTCTCGGTGACGCCCGGGGCGCCGCGCTCTCCGCGCGCCGGGCGGGACGATCCCGCAACCGCAACTCCCGCCGACAGATGCGAGCACGCCGCCCCGCTCCGCCGCCGCCCGCGCGCCCCCGCCTGCCGTCGCGGCGCTGTTGCGCGCGCGCAACGCGGGGGGCGCTCCTGGCGCTGGCGGCGCTCCTGGGCGGCGCCGGCGGGGCGGGGGCCCAGGCGGCCGCGCCGGCCCGGCCGGGCGGGTACACGGCCGTGGCGGGCGACGACTGGCGCGGCTACCGCTCGCTGGACGAGCTGCGCGCGGCGCGGCGCTTCTGGTGGTTCCGTCGCGAGGACGTGCACCGCTGGGTGGAGCTGGTGCCCGACCCGCTCTTCGGGCGGGCGGCGCGCGTCACCTTCGCGGCCTCGCCCGAGACGGGGTTCGCGCCCCGCATGCAGGCGCGCCTCCCCGAGCCGCTGGAGCGGATGTGGTTCCGCTGGCGGATGCGCTGGTCGCCGGGGTGGACCACGGTGGGGCCCGGCCCGGCCGGATACGCCAACGCCTACAAGCTGGCCTTCTGGCTGTGGGAGGGCTACGACGGCCGCGGCGGGATCGAGCTGACCAACGTCGACCAGTACGTGCTGGTGGTGGCCGCCTCGCGCGAGGGACGGTGGCTCCCCTACCGCAAGCGCATCCTGGCGGGGGGCGGCGACTTCGGCCGCATCACCACCGAGTGGCGCGACGGCCAGTGGTGGGAGTTCGTGGTGCACTACGAGAAGACCGGCCCCGAGACCGCCCGCCAGCACTGGTGGCGGCGGCGGCTCACGGCGGACGGGCGCGTGGCGCCGGGCCCGTGGGTCTACGCGGGCGTGGAGATCTCCGGCGCGCCCACGCCGCGGGTGCGCGGCGTGGAGCTGGGCGCCAACAAGAACCGGAGCACCCCCGCGGCCATGTACATCGATTGGGGGCCTTGGGAGGTGGTGGACGGCTCCCGCTACCCCGACCCCTGGGGGCTCCACCCGCCCCGCTGAGCCGCCCGTTTTCTCTCCCTCCCCTGGAGGAACCGCTTGCCCGATCCCAGCTCCCCGGCCGGCCCGGCGACCCTGCCGCCCCCGCCGCGGCCCGCCCCTCCGTCTCGCGCTTCCGGCGGCGCGACCCGCGCTGAGCGGGCTCGCCCCGGACTCGCGATGCGCCTGGCGCCGCTTGCGCTGGTGGCGCTCGCGGCGGCGCTGCGCCTGCCGGGGCTGGCGCGCTTCCCCTTCGAGCAGGACGAGCTGTACACGATCCAGGAGTCGCGCCTGCTCTGGGACGTCCCCCTGCTGCCGGGGATCGATGCGCGGCCGCTCTACTTCCTCCTGCAGCACGCGCTCTCGTGGCTGGCGCCGGAGACGCCCGTGGCGCTCCGGGCGATGCCGCTCGTCTTCGGGCTGCTGGGCGTGTGGCTCGTCTGGCGCGCGGGGGCGCGGCTGATCGGTCCGGCGGCGGGGCTGGCCGCCGGGCTCCTGGTGGCGGTCGCCCCCTGGCACCTGCACGCCTCGGGGATGGCCCGCTACTGGTCGCTCCTCTTCCTGCTGGCGGCGGCGTTCTACCTGGCCCTGGCGCGCGGCTGCGAGACCGACCGCCCCCGCCACCTGCTGGCCGCGCTGGCCGTGCTGGTGGCGGGGATGCTCACGCACCCCACCTTCCTCTTCCCCGCGGCGGGCGCCGCGCTGGGGGTGACGCTGGTGGACGCGCGCGGGCGGCCGGGGTGGCGCTGGCCCTCGCGGAGGGCGTGGGCGCTGCTCTGGGGGCCGTTCCTGGCCGCGCTGGCCGCCTTCGCGCTCCTCCTCGAGCTCACCGGCCGCGAGGAGGCGGTGCGCAACTGGGGCGGGCGGGGGTGGGCGGCCAGCGCGCGGCTGGTGCCCGCGATGGTCGAGTGGCTGACGCCGGCGGTGGCGGTGGCGGCGCTGGCGGGCGCGCTCCTGCTGCTGGCCGAGCGCGAGCCGGCGCGGCGCCGCTGGGGGGCGATGACGCTGGTGGGCGGGCTCTCGTCGATCGTGCTCCTGCTGGCCGCCTCCACGCGCACCGACGTGTACGCCGACTACGCGATCGCCGCGCTCCCGCTGGGCTTCGTCTCGGCGGGCGCGCTGGTGCAGCTCGCGGCCGAGCGGGCGGGGCCGCGCGCGCGGGCGGTGGCGCTCTCCCTGGCCGCCGTGCTGGCCGCCGCCGTCCTCCCGGGGACCGCGTCGCACCTGTCGGACGGGATGCGCTTCGACTACCGCCCCGCGTTCCGGCACATCGAGCGCACGGCGCCGCGGGTGGCGGTGGCCACCTGGCCGGTGGTGGTGCAGCAGCACTACGCGCCCTCGCTGCGCGGCCTGTGGCTCCTGACCGACCCCCGGCGGCTGGACGGCTACCTGGCCGCGGAGCGGGACCTGTGGGTGGTGACGTCGGTGCGCCGCTACGGGATCGTCGGCGACGGCGGCGGCCGGGCGGCGGCGTGGCTGGACGGGCACTGCCGCCGGGAGATGGCGTACGAGCGCCCGCGCTGGGACTACCGGGTGTACCGGGTGGAGGTGTGGCGGTGCAGGGGATAGAGTGCGAAGTGCGAGGTGCGAAGTGCGAAGTGCGTGGATCCGCGCCGGGCGGTTGATGCCCGTAGCGAATTGATCCGGGAAGCGAGTGGGTCCTCGACCGTCGAGTGATCCTCGCCTGCTGGGCTCTCGCACTTCGCACTTCGCACTTCGCACTTCGCACTTCGCACTTCGCACTTTCCTGTGGCACGGCCGCAACACCGGCGACGGCGGGGCGACATCCGGCAGCGGGAGGAGAGAGAAAAACCGTTGCGGCACCTGGGTTTTCTCCCCGTGGGAGCGGGCACCGCGATTGCCCCCGCGGCGGGCATGAACGGGCCCTTCGACCTCTCGGTGATCGTCCCCGCCTACAACGAGGAGGCGCGGCTGGAGCCCACGCTCCGCGAGGCCGCCGCCTACCTCCGCTCGCGCGGGCGCCGCGCCGAGCTGATCGCGGTGGACGACGGCAGCCGCGACGGCACCGGCGCGCTGGTGCGCCGGCTCGCCGACGAGATCGCGGAGCTGCGCCTGATCCGGCTCCCCGCCAACCGCGGGAAAGGCTACGCCGTGCGCACCGGCGTGGTGAACGCGCGGGGCGCCCGGGTGCTCTTCATGGACTCCGACGGCGCCACCCCCATGGCCGAGCTGGAGCGGCTCGAGGCGGCGCTCGACGCGGGCGCCGACGTGGCCATCGGCAGCCGCGCCATGGCCTCGGACCAGGTGCGCGTGAAGGCCCGACTGCACCGCCGCGTGATCGGCCGCGTCTTCCACCTGCTGGTGAGCGCGCTGGCGGTGCGGGGCTTCCGCGACACCCAGTGCGGCTTCAAGCTCTTCACGGCCGCCGCCGCGCAGGACCTGTTCACGCGCATGCGGATGAACCGCTACAGCTTCGACGTCGAGGTGCTGCTGATGGCGCGGCTGCGCGGCTACCGGGTGGACGAGGTGCCGGTGAACTGGGTGCACCGCCCCGGCTCGCAGGTGAACCTGGTGACCGACTCGCTGCGTATGGCCGCCGACCTGGTGGCGATCCGCGCCCGCCTCCTGCGCGGCGGCTACGCCCGGCCGCACCTGGCGCCGCTGCTGGAGCGCCCCGCCCCGCTCCCGCTCGCCCGCGCGGCCACCGAGCCGCCGGCGCTGGTCTAGGCGCCGCCCTCCCGGGACCCTCCCGCATGCAGACCACCGCCACGCTCGCGGCCCCCGCCGCCCCCGCGCGGGCGCCCCGGCCCCGGGCCGCGGCGCGCGCCGCGGCGGCGCCGTGGACGCCGTACCACGCGGCGCTGGTCGTGATGGTGCTCACCTTCGTCTGGCGCGTGCAGGACCTCTTCCCCCTGCTGGGGAAGTTCCGCCCCGCCATCCTCTCCTCGCTCCTGGCGCTGGGCTTCTTCCTGCTGGGCCCGGTGGGGCTGGCGCCCGCGCGGCTCAGGCACCCGGTGTTCCGCTGGGCGCTCGCCTTCCTGGCCGTCGCGGTCCTCTCGGTGCCGGCCGGCATCTTCCCGGGCAACAGCTTTCGCTTCCTGACCGACGACCACCTGAAGACGGTGCTCTTCGCCGTCCTCCTGCTCTGCGCCGTGCGCTCGGTGGCCGACGTGGAGCGCTTCGTGGCCGTGCACGTGGTGGGGGGCGCCCTCTACTGCGTGATGATCCTCGTCCGCTACGACGTGGGCCCCGACGGCCGGCTGGGGGGGCTGGTGTACTACGACGCCAACGACCTGGCCATGCTGGTGGTGTGCACCTTCCCCCTGCTGGTGTACCTCACCCGCCCGGGGTCGCGCTGGCTGCTGCGCCTGGTGGCGGTGGCGGCGATGGGGCTGTTCGTGGTCACCATCATCAAGACCGGCTCGCGCGGCGGCTTCCTGGGGCTGGTGGCGGTCTTCGGGACGATGCTGGTGGGCTTCCGCGCGGTGCCGAAGGCGCAGCGGCTGGGCGCGCTGGGCGCGGTGATGCTGGTGCTGGCGGTGGCCGGCGGGAGCGGCTACTGGAAGAAGATGGAGACGATCCTGCGGCCGCAGGAGGACTACAACTGGGGCGGCAACCGCGAGACGGGCCGGGTGGAGGTGTGGAAGCGGGGGATGGGGTACATGCTGCAGCGGCCGCTGCTGGGGGTGGGGGCGGCCAACTTCCCGGTGGCCGAGGGGAGGATCTCGCCGCTGGCCGGGCGGCAGGAGCTGGGGCAGGGGCTCAAGTGGTCGGCCGCGCACAACTCGTTCGTGCAGGTGGGGGCGGAGCTGGGGGTGCCGGGGCTGCTGGCGTTCCTGCTGCTGCTCTTCGCCGCCTTCCGCGCCACCCGCGCGCTGGGGCGCTCGCGCGCGCCGGACGGCTCGGTGCCCGACGCGGCCGCGCTCGGCCAGGCGCTCACCGCCACGCTGGTGGGCTACTGCGTCGCGGGCTTCTTCCTCTCGCAGGGCTACTCGGCCTACCTCTACACTATCCTGGCCCTGGTCGCCGGCCTCTCCGCGGTCTCCGGCGCCGGCGCGGCCCCCGCCGCCGAGCCCCGGCCCCCCAGCGCGCGCCGCCCCCTGGGCCGCGGCGGCCTGGTGGTCGGCTCCCGGGCGGCCTGACCACGATCTGGCCTCTCGCGGATCCTTGGGAATGAAGAGCGGGAGCAGAAGGCGACGGGTGTCGTCTCCTGCTCCCTTTTGCTTTCAGTGCGATACCGGGTCCGTTGAACGCCTTTCCTCACGCAGAATCAGCAGAGTATTTCTCCGCTGACTCCGCCTGATACCGGATCAGGATGAACAGCCTGGCGATCGGGGGATGAGCGGGCGGGCATCCGTGCCGCTGCCGCGCCCAACCCACCTGGCAAGGCGAGTAGATCCTTCGGCCCTGCAAGCATTCGGGCGGATGCTGGTTCCGTGTGTCCGGGCCTCAGGATGACAGCAACACCAGGTTCCGGAATGACGTCGACCACTCAGGCGAGAAGTCGTACTTCGTACCCCGTACTTTCGCACTTTCACACTCACGCACTCACGCACTCACGCGCTCACGCACTCACGCACTCCCCCGCGCCTCCCGCAGCGCCCCGCGGAACGCGCGCAGGCGGTCGCGGTGCAGGGCGAGGACGGCGAGGGCGTACCCCGCCGCGCCGGCGGCCACCTGCGCGGCGAAGAGCGCCCAGAGCGGCCAGGCGGCGGGCGCCAGGCGCGCCGCCGCCCACACGCAGGCTCCCAGCAGCGCGCAGCCGCTCGCCGCGGGGCCCAGCGCCCGCAGGTACGCCGCGGGAGACAGCTCCAGCCGCCGGAAGACGCGCGCGAAGAGCGGGGCCAGCACCAGCGGGTGCGCCAGCATCCACGCGGCCGCCACGCCCGTGGTTCCCCAGCGGGTGCCGAGCACGAAGGCCAGCGGGAGGAGGAGGGCGGCCGTCACGTTGTTGCGCATGGTGAAGCGCACGTCGCCCACGGCCGTGAGCACCTGCGGCAGGAGCGGCGTCACCGAGCGGATCGAGGCGTAGAGCGCCAGCAGCCGCAGGGGGAGGATGGCGCCGCGCCACTTCTCGCCCAGCGCCAGCAGCACCAGGTCGTCGGCCACCAGCGCCAGCCCCAGCGTCATCGGGAAGGTGACCAGCGCCACCCCCTCGGTGATGGTGAGCAGGTAGCGGCGCAGCGCGGCCCGGTCGTCCTGCACCGCCGCGAAGAAGGCGGAGGTGACGCGCAGTATCGTCGCGCTGACCTTGCCGATGGGGATGCTGGCCAGCGACCACGCCAGGGTGTAGGCGCCCAGCGCGCGCTCGCCCAGCGCCTTGCCCACCACCATGAAGTCGGCGTTGGAGTACAGGTACCACGACAGGCGCGCCACCAGGAGCTGGCCGCTGAAGGTGACGGCCTGGCGCACCGCGGACAGCCGCGGCCGGGCGAAGCCGTGCGGCCGCCGCGCCACCGCCATCCCGGCCGAGAGCAGCCCGCCGAAGAGCGTGCCTCCCACCAGCGTCCAGTACCCGGCGCCCGCCAGGGCCAGCAGCACCGTGACCAGCGCCATCACGATGGCGCCCACCCCCTCCATCAGCGCCAGGGTGCGGAACGCGAGCTCCTTCTGCAGCACCGCGTCGGGGACGGTGCGGAAGCCGGCCACCACGAAGCCCAGGCTCATCACCAGCAGCACCCCGACCAGCTCCGGGGTGCCGGTGAAGCGGCTGAGCGGCACCGCCGCGGCGCAGACGAGCGCGGCGCTGGCGACGCCCAGGAGCACCGACAGCGCGTTGATCTGCCGCACCTGCCCCGGGTCCAGCCCCCGCAGCACCACCACCGCCGCGCCTAGCCCGAACTCGCTCACCATGGTGACCAGCCCCACGAACACCGTCGCCATCCCCACGATCCCGTAGTCCTCGGGGGTGAGGATGCGGGCGACCACCAGGGTGGAGGCCCAGGTGAGCAGCTGGCTGGCCCACTTCACCCCGCCCGTCCAGGCGATCCCGCGCACCAGCGAGAGGTCGAGCGAGACCTGCCGCGCGGGAGCGGGCGCGTCGAGGGCGGCCGTCCCTGCCTGGGGCACCGCGAGCGTGGGAGGGGTCATCCGGGGAGGAGCCGTCGATCGGGAAAAGGGTTGGTGCTCGGGGTCGGTCGGCGGACGCCGTGTTGCGCGGGCGCCACACCCGGCGGGACGCATCGGCAGCGTCCGGACTCGACGTGGCGCCGGGACCGGGCACGGGAGACCGCGGATCGCCCGCGCGGACAGCGGCGGCGCGTCTTCTCGCCACGCGCGAAGCCACGCCCGCGCAGGCGCCGTCCGCCCGAGGCAGGGCACGTATGCTGCCACTGCGGCGCCTGGCGCGCGCCTCCCGTCCCGCGCGCCCGCGGTCCGGCCCCTCCTCCCACCCAGCGGACATCGGTCCCCGTGGACTCGTCTTCGGCCCTGCTCCTCCCCGACGCTCCCGCTCCCCGCGCTACCCGGCAGCCGTCCGCGCGCTGGGAGGCAACCCCTGTCGCCCCGGGCGACTGGGAGGACGCGCTGGCGGCGTGCGGGGGCACCTTCTTCCACTCGCCGCACGCGCTGGAGGTGAGCCTCCCCGCGGGGACGCCCGTTTACGCCCGCCTGGAGCAGGGCGGGCGGACGCTGGCCGTGGCGGTGGGGGCGGCCACCCGCTGCCGCCTGTCGCGCCGCTCCCGTCATGTGCGCTTCGCCGCGCCGCCGGCCGCGGCGCCGGGGGTGGACCGCGACCGCGCCGCCGCCGGGCTGGCGTCGTTCCTGGCCGCGCGGGGGGCGGCCGAGGTGGTGATGGACTCCTTCGACGCCGGGTACCGCGCGGACCCGCCGGGCGGCGCCCTCCCCGCGCGGGAGCGGCGCGAGTACGTCGTCGCGCTCGATGCCGACCCCGCCGAGCTGCTGCGCGGGCTCGCGCGGACGCACCGCCGGCACGCCGCGCGGGGGGACAGGGAAGGGTGGGCGGTGCGCGCGCTTCGCGGCGATGCGGCCGTCGAGCTGCTCGCCCGGGTGCAGCGGACGGCCTCGGGGCGCGCCGCGCGCCGGGGCGGCGGCTTCCCCACGGGCGAGCCGCCCGCCGCGGCCGGGCGCCCCGCCGACCCCGCGCGGCCCTGGGGCCTCTGCACCTTCGGGGCGTTCGCGGGAGACGCTCCCCTGGCGGCGGCGCTGGTGGGGTGGGCCGGCGGGTGCGCCTACTACCTGATGGGCGGATCGACCGAAGAGGGCTACCGGCTGGACGCCGCCACCTGGCTGCACTGGCGCCTCATGCGCACCTTCGCCGGGGCTGGCTGCCGCGCCTACAACCTGGGCGGCGCCCCGGCCGAGGCCGAGCGGGCGGAGCACCCCCAGCACGGGCTCCACCGCTTCAAGCTGGCGTTCGGCGCCCGGCCGACGGAGTGCCGCGGGGCGCGCTGGGAAACGGCGCCGCGGCACCTGTGGCTGCACCGGGCGATGGCGCGCCTGCCGGGGGTCGGGCGGTGAGCTCCGCGGCTCCCGCGCTGACGCTGCGGATCGCGCGCTCGCTCTCGGCGCGGCTGCGCTCGGTGCGCGCGAGCCCGGCGCTCTCTCCCGTCGCGCTGCGCGAGGCGTGGACCTCCCGCCGCGGGGGCCACCCGGTGGACGAGGCGCACGGCCCCCACCTGGAGGCCGCGCTCGACTGGCTCTGCCGCGCGCAGGACGCCACGCCCGACGACGGCTTCGCGCGCGCGTGGGCGCTCGCCTGGAACGCGCACTTCCGCGCGGCCGGCTGGCAGCCGTCGTACCCCGAGACCACCGGCTACATCATCCCCACCCTCTACTCGGCCGCCCGCCTGCTGGGCCGCCCCGCGCTGGCCGAACGGGCCGGGCGCGCGGCGCGCTGGGAGGTGGCGGTGCAGCTCCCCTCGGGCGCGGTGCGGGGCGGCGTGGTGGGCGAGGCGCCCTCTCCCGCCGCGTTCAACACCGGGCAGGTGATCCTGGGGTGGCTGGCCGCGTGGGAGGAGACGGGCGACGCGGCGTTCGCCGCGGCCGCCGCCCGCGCCGCGCGCTTCCTGGCCGGGTGCGAGGAGGGCGGGCGCTTCGCGCGGGGGAGCTCGCGCTTCGCCCGCGGCGACGCCACCGCCTACAACGCGCGCGCCGCCTGGGCCCTGGCCGAGGCGGGGCGCGCGCTGGGCGAGCCCTCGTTCGTGGACGCGGCCGCGCGGGTGCTGCGCGCCACGGCGGCCGCGCGGGACCCGTCCGGCTGGTTCCCCGGCTGCTGCCTGTACGACCCGGCGCGCCCGCTCCTGCACACGCTCGCCTACGCGGTGCGCGGGCTGCTGGAGGGGGGGCGGGTGCTGGAGGACGCCGACCTCGTGCGCGCCGCGGAGACCGCCCTGGAGCGGCTGGCGGAGCAGATCGGCGGCGACGGGTGGATGTCCGGCCGCTACGCGCGGGACTGGCGCCCGGCGGCCGAGTGGAGCTGCGTCACCGGCCAGGCGCAGATCGCGAACAACTGGCTGCGGCTGCGCGAGGTGACGGGGGACGGCCGCTGGCTGGAGCCCGCCGCGCGCTCGATCCGCTTCGTCAAGCGCACGCAGAACCGCGCCGCGCCGGAAGACGGGCTGCGGGGCGGCATCCCCGGCTCGTGGCCGGTGGACGGCGAGTACGGGCGCTACGAGGTGCTCAACTGGGCCGCCAAGTTCTTCGCCGACGCGCTGATGCGGCACACGGCCGCCACCTCGCCCGGCGGCGGGCGGGGCGGCGTCTCCCAGCTGGCCTGAGGGAGGGGGCGATGCGCGTGCTGCACGTGCTGGCGCCGGCGCCGTACGGCGGGTTGGAGCGGGTGGTCCGCTCGCTGGCCGCCGGGCTCGCGCGCCGCGGGCACGCGGTCGACGTCGCCGCCGTGCTGGAGCCGAACGGCCCGCCGGAGCGCCACCCCTTCGTCGCCGCGCTGGCGGAGACGGGGGCCGCCGTGCACCCGCTCGTCGTCTCCGGCCGCGGCTACCTGCGCGAGCGCTCGGCGGTGGCGGCGCTCTGCCGCGGCCTGCGGCCCGACGTGGTGCACACGCACGGCTACCGCGCCGACGTGGTGGACGCGGGCGCCGCCCGCAGAGCCCGCGTCCCCGTAGCCACCACGGTGCACGGCTTCACCGGCGGCGGCGCGCGCAACCGGCTTTACGAGGCGCTGCAGCGCGCCGCCTTCCTCCGCTTCGACGGCGTGGTGGCCGTCTCGCGCCCCCTGGCCGAGCGGCTGCGGCGCGGCGGCGTCCCCGCGCGGCGCCTGCACCTGATCCCGAACGCGTGGGACGGCGCCGCCCGGCCGCTGGGACGCGAGGAGGCGCGCGCCCGGCTCGGCATCCCCCCCGGCGCCTTCCACCTCGGCTGGGTGGGGAGGCTGAGCCGGGAGAAGGGGCCGGACGTCCTCCTCGACGCCGCCGCGCTCCTGCCGGACGCCGTCGTCTCCTTCGTGGGCGACGGGCGCGAGGCCGGGGCCCTGCGCGCGCGGGCGGAGCGGCTGGGCGTGGCGGGCCGGGTGCGCTGGCACGGGGCGATGGACGGCGCCGCGGCGCTCTTCCCCGGCTTCGACGCCTTCGTCCTCAGCTCGCGCACCGAGGGGACGCCGATGGTGCTCTTCGAGGCGATTGCCGCGGGCGTCCCCGTGGTCGCCACCCGCGTGGGCGGCGTCCCCGACGTGGTCGGCGAGGCGGAGGCGCGGCTGGTCCAGCCCGAAGACCCGGCCGCGCTCGCCGCGGCGGTCGACGACGTCCGCCGCGGTCCGGACGCCGCCGCCCGGCGCGCGGCCGCCGCCCGCGCGCGGCTGGAGGCGCGCTTCGGCGCCGACGCCTGGCTGGCGGCGTACGAGTCGCTCTACGCCGGCCTCGCCGCTTCCTCGCCTTCCTCCCGGTGACGATGCAGACCGCCGCCTGCGCCGCGATCGCCTTCGCCTTCGTCCTGGCCGCGTACGCCTACGCCGGCTATCCGCTCCTGCTGCTGGTCTGCGACCGGCTGCGCCGCCGCCCGGCCGCCGCTCCGGCGGACGGGTGGGAGTGGCCGCGGGTGAGCATCAGCCTCCCGGCGTACAACGAGGAGCGCGAGATCGCCGCCACGCTGGAGGGGCTGCTGGCGCTCGACTACCCGGCCGACCGGCTGCAGGTCGTGGTGGTCTCCGACGCCTCCACCGACCGCACCGACGAGATCGTGCGCACCTTCGCCGGCCGCGGCGTGGAGCTGGTGCGCACCCCCGGGCGGCGCGGCAAGACGGCCGCCGAGGACTTCGCCGCCGCGCGCCTCACGGGCGAGATCGTGGTGAACACCGACGCGTCGATCCGCGTGCCGCCGGGGTCGCTGAAGGCGCTGGTGGCGGCGTTCGCGGACCCATCGGTGGGGCTGGCCTCGGGGCGCGACGTGAGCGTGGCGCGCCTGGACGCGGCGGCCAACTCCGGCGAGGGGCGCTACGTGGGCTACGAGATGTGGGTGCGGCGGCTGGAGACGCGCGCGGGCGGGATCGTGGGCGCCAGCGGCTGCTTCTACGCCATCCGCGCCGCGCTGCACCGCACGCGCCTCCCCGAGGGGCTCAGCCGCGACTTCGCCGCCGCGCTGGTCACGCGCGACGCGGGATACCGCGCCGTCTCGGTGGACGAGGCGGTGTGCCTGGTGCCGCGCACGGCGTCGCTCCGGCGCGAGTACCGCCGCAAGGTGCGCACGATGGCGCGCGGGATGGCCACGCTCTCGCACCTGCGCCGCCTGCTGGACCCCGTCCGCCACGGCCGCTTCGCCTGGATGCTGTTCAGCCACAAGGTGTGCCGCTGGGCGGTGCCGTGGGCGGCCGCCGCGGCCTGCGCGGGCGTGCTGGTCCTGGCGGCCACGGAAGCCTGGGCGCGGGGCGCGGCGGCGCTGGGCCTGGCGGCGCTGGCGGCGGCCGCGGCCGGGGCGGCGTGGCCGGAGGAGCGGAAGCTGCCGCGCCCGCTCGCCGTGCCCACCTACCTGGTGATGGGGAACGTGGCCGCGCTGGAGGCCGGCCTGCGCGCCCTGCGCGGCGAGCGCAACGCCGTCTGGGAGCCCACCCGGCGCGAGCCCGCGGCCGCGGCGTAAAAAAGGAGATCGGCCGAATTCTGGCGAAGACAGACCGTCGCACCGCCCTGACGCCTTCGCTCGGCGTCGAATCGGATCAGAATCTCACGCAGAGTCAGCAGAGTTAGCAGAGAACCGCGTTCGTCCTCTGCTAACTCTGCGTGAGGCTTTGTTGTTGTTTTTCCAGGCTCGAGATCAGCTCTTCCCCCCGGCCAGGCGCACCCGTTCCGGGTCTGGACGATCAATGTGCCGGAAGGCGGTGCGCACCGTGTACACGCCGAGCGAGGCCGCGTGGATGAAGGGATTCGCGGTGCGGACGCCGACGGGGACGGCGCGGCGGGCGGCCTCCAGGAACGAGGCGGCGTCCGTGAACGGCGGCACCTCCGTCCAGGCGCGGCCCACCTCCCAGGGGAAGTGCGCGTCCGACGAAGCCGCGGCAGGGAGGCCCCGCGCGCGGGCGGCCGCGGCGGCCCGCCGGTTCCACGCCGGGAGGAAGGCGCGCGAGTTGAACACCTCCACCACGTCGGCCACGGCCAGCACGCGCCCGGACCGCCACGCCGCCCCCGTGGCGTACGCGAACGGGTGCGGCGCGTAGACCAGGCCCCCCTGCGCACGGATCCGCTCCACCGCCTCCTCCAGCGGCAGCCGCATCGGCACCCGCTCCGCCAGGAACAGCCCGATCAGCTCCGTCCCGCACCGGCAGCGCACCTCCTGCCCCACGATCACCCGCTCGCCCCCGGCCGCGCGCGCCTCCAGCGCTCCCTCGACCTCGCCGTGGTCGGTGACGGCGATGCGGTGGAGCCCCGCCCGCGCGGCCCGCTCCACCAGCTCCGCGGGGCGGGTGAGCGCGTCGCGCGAGGCGCGGGTGTGCGCGTGCAGGTCCACGCGCCAGACTTCCGGAGAGTGGCGGAGATCCATCAGGGGTGGACGGCCGTGGGGCGAGGTTGTGGCAGCCGCGCAACGAAGCGCGGCGCGGTCCGCCCGCGGAGCCGGCAAGCCCCGCGCCGGACCCGGGCGGCGGTCGGACGCGGAATGCGTCCCTGGTCCCGCGTCTCCGGCCGCGGTGGCGGGAAACGTTGGTCCCGGTGGCGGTTCGGGCGCGCAGACGGCGGGCGGGCGGCCGGAGAAATCCGCCGCTTCGCGTCGTCGCGGTCCGGTCAGGGGAGCGGCCTTCTTCTTGCTCCCGACAGGGTTCCCGTCCTGCAGCCCCGCCCGAGTCGTCTCCCCGGACTTTCGGAAAATTCATGGCGCAGCCCACCTCACAGGAGCCTCCCCCGCCGATGTTCAACGACCCCCCGCCCGAATCGCTGCGCGGCGCCCGCGTCCTGGTCACCGACGACGAAGACCTGGTGCGCACCGTGTACGCCGAGGTCCTGCGCCGCTACGGTGCCGAGGTGGCCGAGGCCGCCGACGGCGCCGAGGGCGTGAGCCTGGCGCGCGCGCTCCGCCCCGACCTGGTGCTGATGGACCTGCGGATGCCGGGGACCGACGGCTGGGAGGCGCTCGCCGCGCTGCGCGCCGACCCCGCCACGGCCGGCCTGGTGGTGGTGGCGTTCTCCAGCGACACCTCGCAGGCCACCCGCGGCCGCGCCCTGGAGGCCGGCTTCGACGCCTTCCTGGAGAAGGCGTACACGGCCGGCAACCTGGTCCGCGCGCTGGAGGGCCTGCTGCGCGAGGCCCGCGAGCGGCGCGAGAAGGCCAGGCCCGCCGACCCCATGTCGGTCGCGGCGGCCGCGCTCCTCCCCTTCCTCCCGCCCCTCCTGGGCTGACGGCAGGTCCGGATTGCGAGTGCGAGCGAGGGGCTCCCCCGGCGGGGAGCCCCTCGCTCGTCGTGTGGACCACGGCGGCACCGCGGTCGGGCACCACCAGCGTAATCCTCGAGCAATCAGGTTGACGATGAACTTGCGTGTGTTCACTTCGTACGTTTATTGTGCCGCCGCGCTTGCCCCGATTTTGTTTTGGAGACAGACGGGAGCGCCGAGAACCTTGCCCGCAGTATAACCTATAGCTTATAATTCCATCGGTGCGATGAGCGAGCACTGCGAAGTCCGGTTTACGCAGGCAGCCGAGAAGGAACTCAACAGCGTCGCAGCCAGAGATCCCAAGCGGGCGCTGATCATCCGGGCACTGGTTGCGCAGGTTGAGGAGAATGGCTGGAAGCTTTCCACCAAGTCGGAGGTGATAAAGGTTCTGCGCAACCAGACGTGTGTAGCGGAGATCCGCGACTTGGGGAGCGGCGGTTACCGCCTCTTCCTCTTCTGGTACGAGCGGGAGCGGGTGCGTGAGCTGTGGGTTTGTCGCGTGCTCCCCAAGCAGGACGTGGTAGGCCGGAAAAGGATCAGCAAGATCTGCGACGCGGTGGAAAAAGTCCGCGAGCGCTTTCTCAAGGAGCAGGAATGACTTTCAAGCGACAGGGCTCTCGGGCCAGCGAAGTGTTCGCGAGGCTCCTCGAAGACACGCCGGGACTTGCCCAGGCAGAGAAGGAGCTTGGAAGCAAGCTGGTTATCGCCGAGAACGTGATGCGGCTGAGGATCCAGCGCGGCTACACCCAGAAGCAGCTCGCGGACGCGCTCGGTGTCCGGCAACCGCGCATTGCGGAGATCGAGAGCGCGCGAGCGAACCTCCAGGTCGACACGCTCGATCGTCTGGCAGAGGTGTTCGGTGTGGAGACCGCCAGCCTCTTCAGGGTAGAGAAGGCGTCTCCGCGCCGCGCATTGAAGCGACGGGGATCCGTCGGAAGCCGCAAGCCCGAGGACGCGAAGAGATAGGATTCCTCTCCAGCCGAGCCAATGTGAGCGCGGCCGCCGAAGCACTCGGCGGCCGCGCTGTCGTTCTTCCGCGAGAGGCGAGCCTTACGCCCGCATGCGCTCTTCCTTGCGGCGGCCCTGGCGGCGCACCTTGCGGCGCACCAGGTCGCGGGCCCAGCGCCACTGCATGCGGTCCCACTCGTCGCGGGGGAGCTCGCCCTCCGCGCGGCGCGCCCGCAGCCAGTCCAGCAGCTCGCCCACGGGGACGAACCAGCCGTCGCGCGCGGCGAGCGACTCCAGCCGCCGGCGTACCAGGCGGTCCACCTCGCCGCCCTTCGCGAAGCCCTTCCCCAGGTGCGTGGCCACGATGCAGAAGCCGCCCTCGCGCTCCAGCTTCTCCTGCCGGTCGGGGCGCAGCAGCTCGGCGAACGCGTCGCGGTCCTCGGCGTCGGAGCACGAGAACCACCAGCGCACCAGCGGGCGCGCCGGGTCGTGGTACGGCATCGAGGGGTTCACCCGCGCCAGGTTCACCTCGTCGAAGGTGAGGTTGCGCACGTACTCCACGTGCCGCGCGCACAGGTCGCCCCACCAGAAGCGCGAGCCCTCCACGTGCCCCTCGAAGTACCCGGCGGGGGTCGGCAGCGCGCGCTGGATCACCGCCTTCAGCAGCGGCTGGTCGACGCGGCTGGTGCCCCAGTACAGGTTCTCGCGGTTGAACGAGTGGTTGGCGTGGATGCGCGGGTACGCGCCGAAGAGGGCGCGGAAGCGCTCCAGCGCCGCCAGAGTGCGCTCGCGCTCGCTGGACTCCATGGTGGCCCCGTGCCAGGTGACCTCGAAGCCGCGCCCCACCAGCCAGAGCACGAACTCCAGGTAGTCGGGGTCCTCCAGCGTCTGCGACGAGGAGAAGTTGCGGCTCCCCTCGGGGCAGGCGAGCGGCCACACGGTCTTGGTGGTGCGCATCCCCAGCTTGTCGAGCAGCCGGTAGACGGGGCCCACGTTGTCGACCGTGGCCACGTCGGTGTCGTCGAGGATGGTGAAGGCGAAGCGCTTCCCGCCGGGGAACTCGAAGTCGGGCTCCGTCATCAGAACACCTCGTCGGCGTGGCTGTCGCCGCGCGTGAGCCACCAGGCGGCCAGGCTGCGCGGCAGCGGCGGCTCGCCCGGGGCCTCGCGCAGCAGCACGTGCACGGTGCGGGGGAAGGGAAGGTAGGCGCGCCGCCGGTGCGCTTCGGCGGCGGCCGGGTGGGTGGCGGCGCAGACGAGCGCGTCGGCGTCGAGCGAGCGGGCCACGGCCTCCGAGCCGGCCAGGAGGGCGCGCGCCACGCGCGGCCGCTCCGGGGGGAACACCAGCTCGGAGACCGTGGCCAGCCGCACGCCGGCGAGCCGCGGGTCGCCGTCGGCGCGCGGGGGGCGCACCGCGGCGAAGCCCGCCAGGCCCCCGGCGCCCTGCACGCCCAGCAGCCGGTAGCCGCCGGCCTCGGCGTAGCGCGCCTGGAGATAACCGTAGTCCCGCGCGGGGGCGGCGGGGAGCGCGCGGCGGACGCGCGCCCAGAGCCGGGCCGCCTCGCCCGGGGGAAGCTCGGGGAGGACCACGGCGCGCTCGCCGCCGCCGCTCCCCCGCATTCCCGTCCACGCTCCCAGCGCCGCGGACGCCAGCGCCCCGGCGGCGCTCGCGGCGAGCGGGGAGCGCCGCAGGAGGCCGGCGGCGGAGCGCGCGGCGCGGGGGAGGCCGGCGCCTAGAGACTCCGGGTCGATGCAACGCAGCACGCGCGCGGGGTCCAGCAGGCGGACGGCGTCGGGGAGCGCGCCCAGGTCGGTGAATCCGGCGGCGGCGAAGAGCTTCCGGGCTTCGGGGGCGACGACCATCGCCAGGGCGCACCCCAGGTGGCGCACGGCCTCGCGCACCAGGAAGAAGCCCACGGGGCCGTTGCGGTGCTCGGGGAGCACCATCAGCCCCTTCACCCAGTGCGCGCTCCGCTCGCCGGCGGCCGTCCACAGGCGCACGGGGAGCGTTCCCACGTGGCCCACCGCCTTTCCTCCCGCCAGGAAGAGGAAGGTGGGCGGCTCCTCGCCCGGGTGCACCGGGTTGCGGGCGGCGGCGGCGCGGCGGGCGGCGCGCACCTTGGGCAGGGTGGCGGCGGGGTCCCAGGTGCGCCGGTAGAAGTCCGCCAGCAGCTCCAGGTGCTCGGGGCCGGCGCGGACGACACCCGTCGTCGTGGACGCGTCGACCGAAGCCGGAGCCGGGGGAGAGACGGCGGCGGGCGCGCTCACCAGGTGACCCCCCGGCGGGCGAGGACGCGCTTGATGGCGCCCACGCTGGTGGCCTCCAGCGCCTCTTCCACCGAGAGGCTCACGCCGTAGGTGGACTCGAGCGCCAGCACCAGGTTGATGTGGGCCAGCGAGTCCCACCCCGGCGTGTCGGCGTTCGAGGTCTCGTCGCTCACGCGCGCGGGCTCGACGCCGAAGACGCGGCTCACCAGCAGCTCAGGACGCATCGCGCACCGTCAGCCGGATCCAGGCGGGAGGCGCCACGGCCCCGGCGGCGATCCCGCGCTCCCAGGTCTCCACTCCGTCTTCGCTCGACCGGAGCGCGAAGCCGTGCCGGACCCAGAAGCCGGCGGCGGGGCGGTTCTTCGCGCTCTCCACGAACTCCCCCTCCAGCCGCGTGGCCCCGGCCGCGCGCGCGGCGTCGCAGACCACGGCCAGGAGCGCCGTCTCCAGCCCGTAGCCGATGGCGCGGCAGGAGAGGAGGAGGCTGTCCACCGTCCACGCGTCGCCGCCGACGCGCACCAGCGCCGCGCCCACCAGCCCGTGGTCGCTGAAGCGGTCGCCGGCGGAGAGCGTCCACAGCCGCCAGCCGGGGTCGGCGGCCAGGGCGGCCAGGCGCGCGGCGTCGTGGCGGCGGGCGGTGAGGTTGAACTGGTTGGTGCGCTGGAAGAGCTGGGCGACGCGCGGGAGCGTGGCGGAGCCGGCCAGCGCGGCCTCGGCGGCGATCTCCAGCGAGTGGAGGAACTGCTCCAGCGAGGGGGCGCCCTCGCGGGCCCGCTCGCGGCCGCGGCGGGCGCGGTAGAGCGCGGCGCGGCCCCGGTCCTCGCCGGTGACGGCGAGCGCCTGCAGCTGGGGGAGGCGCTCGACCGCGGCGCGGTAGAGCGCCGGGTCCGCCGGGAGGTCGGGGGTGAGCACCTCGGGGAGCATCTGCCGCATCAGCTCCCGCTCGTCGGGGTTGTCGTCGAGGAAGACCAGCGAGTCGGCGCCGATCCCCAGCTCGGCGGCCACGGCGAGGACGTTCTCGTGCTTGGGCTGCCAGTTGATGCGGAGCGCGGCGAAGTGCTCCTCGCGCAGCACCATGGCGGGGTGCGCGCGGATCACCTCCAGGGCGTCGGCCTCGTTGTTCTTGGAGACGGCGGCCAGCAGCACGCCGCGCGCGGCGAGCGCGGCCAGGGCGCGCTGGAAGTCGACGTACTCGGACCCCGGCGAGGTGTCGCCCAGGCGCAATCCCGCGGGGCCGTCTTCGCCCACCACGCCGCCCCACAGGGTGTTGTCGAGGTCCACCACCACGCACTTGCGGGTGAGGCCCCTGAGCGGGACCACGTAGCCGGCGTACGCGCGGGCCAGCTCGGGGAGCACGGCGGGGCCCACGCGCATGCGCGCCAGGTGCCGCAGTTTGGGCTCTTCGGGGGCGCCGCCGGGGCGCCGGGCCAGCAGGTCCTGCACGTCGAGGAGGTGGACGGCGGGGAGGTCGGCCAGCCGCCCGGCGAGGCTCCCGTTCAGCTCCGCGAGCCAGGCGCCGCGCGAGGCACCCGGGGGCGCGGCGGCGCCGAGCGGGTCGGGGTAGGCGGTGTGGAACGCGTGCACCACCAGCGGGGCGTCGCTCCACTCGCGCAGCGCCCGCGCGGCCGCGCACACGCGCTCGACCGCCGTCTCGCCCGCGGCGCGCAGCTCGTCGGGCGACGGGGTGCCGGCGAGGGCGGGGACCAGGTCGTCGAGCGCCGCGGAGAGGAAGACGGCGTCGGGGGCGAAGGCGCGCAGGCCCGCCGCGGGGTCGAGCACCTCGCGCTCCCACGCGTTGAAGGGCGCGGCGTACAGCTCGGGGACGACGCCCGCGGCGCGCAGCTCCAGGTCCAGGAACGGCTTGAGCGGGTCGATGGTGAACGACGACAGCAGCGCCACCCGCGCGGGGGCGCCCGCCTGCGGGGGGAGCCCGCCGCGCGCGCGGGCGATCCAGCCCACGGTGGCGGGGGAGGGGTCGGCGCGGCCCAGGCGGGCGAGCAGAGCGTGGCCGCGCGGCCCGTCGCCCGCGGCGACGGCGAGCTCGGCGGCCAGGCGCAGCAGGCCGGGGTGCGCGGGGAGGCGGTCCAGCTGGCGGGCGACGAGGCGGGCCAGCGCGTCGGGGCGCCGCTCGCCCGGGACGGCGGCGGCCAGGGCGACCACCGTCTCGGGGGCGACGGCGTCGGCGTGGGTGGCGGCGAAGGCGACGGCCAGGTCCACCAGCGCGGCGTCGCCCCGGGCCAGCACTTCGCCGGCGAGGACGTCGAGGACGCGGCGCAGGTCGGCGTCGGAGAAGAGGGTGCGCGCGGCGGAGCGGACCTCCAGCAGCCAGGCGACGGCCGCGGCGGGGTCGAGCCGCGCCAGCGCCTCGAGCGTGGCGGGCGCGGGGTGGGCGCGCGCGGCGGCCTCCTCCAGCCGCGCGCCCAGGTCGCGCAGCGCGGCCTCGGCCTCGAGCGCCTGGAGGAGGCCCGAGTGCGCGATGGGGGTCGTCGTGGGGGCGGCGGGTGCGTCCGGCATGCGTCGGGGGAGAGGTGCGGTCGTGTCGGGGCCGGCGTCGGTGCCACGGCCGGCGGCAGGGGGGAAGGCAAGCCGCATACGCCGCGGAAGGCGGGGTCGCGCCCGGGCGGCGCTCCCGTCGTAAGTGGTTGGGGAGCAGGGGATTGGGAGAAGGCGCGGAGCTGTGGGCCTGGGATGGCGACGGGGGTTGCCGTGATGCACGGGCGCAACGGTCGTAGTCGCGGGGAGGGGGAGACAGCGCGCCGGGGGCTCCGTCGCGCTTCGACGTGCCGCGGCGCGGCGTCGGGGGGCCCTCACCCGCCGCCTTAGAGCGGCAACCCTCTCCCAACTTCGGGAGAGGGTGGACTTTACGAGGTCGATCGTGGAGAGCGGAGTTTTCGTAGGGGCGAGGCCTGCCAAGGCCTGCCTCGACCGGCGATGCCAGGTCATGCGCGAGAGGTCGAGGGATGTGCCAGTGCTGCCTCCGCGCGGGCTCGCAGGCTCGCTCCTACGAAAAACCCTTCGCCGCGACGAGACCCGCGTGAGGGATGCGCGCCCGGAGGGCCGGGACGCGGGCGCGCCGTGGGGTTGGGCGCGACCGTGGCCCGGCGCCGTTGGCCTGCGTTGTTTGCAGGCCTACGGCGCGCGCAGCCCGGCCCGGAGCGCAGCGGAGGGACACGCCCAAACCCGAGTGCGAAGTGCTAAGCGCGAAGTACGAGGTCCACGAGATCATATCAGAAGTCCAGCCACCAGCCGCCGTCGAGGCCGGAGAGGAGGGCGTCGCCGCGCAGGACGGCGGCCAGCAGGTCGGGGTCGCGGGCGTGGACCAGGATCCCCGGCGAGGCGCGCTCCCAGGAGACGCCGGCTGCGTGGAGGTCGTCCTGGAACGCGGGATCCAGGCGGCCCCGCACGGCGATGGCGCCGGTGCGGTGCGCGTGCCGGAAGAGGTGGCGCAGCACGTCGGCGTGGCGCCCCGGCGCGGCGTGCGCCTGCAGGAGATCGGCGGTGCCGCCGCCGGCCGTCAGGTAGAGGAACCAGCCCGCCGGCGCGCCGTCTTCCGCGCGCACCACCTGCCGCTCGATGCGCCGGCCGCTCCACCGCTCTTCGGCGCGGGCGAGGAGCCACTTCAGACGATCCGCATCGTAGACGGGACGGATCGCGCGCGGGGACACGAGTTCAGGCAGGGCGTCCACGATGAGCCGAAGGTCGGCGAGCGGCTCGGCGGTGCAGGGTGGCTCGGCGCGCAGGACGGCCGGGGCGGCCAGTGCGTCGATCACCCCCAGGAGGGGCCGGGCCATCAGCCGGGCGCCGCGGACCAGCGGGGCCGAACCCAGCCTGGCGGCGGCGTGGCGGGCGGGGCGCAGCGGCCGGGTCCACGCGAATCCGCAGGCGTGGGCGACGCTTCCCCCCACCAGCTCCCACAGCCGGGCCACGTCGGGGGACACCACGTCGTGGTAGAGCAGGTCCTGCGCGCCGGCCATCACCTTCTGCAGGAGGCGCACGCCCACAAACCCGCGCCGCTCGGGCGCCACGAAGAACTGCGAGACCACCGCGCCCCGCAGCGCCTCGCCGCCCCGCGCGAGCGGCCGCGGGATCACGCCGACGAACCCCACGACCGCGCCGTCCTCGTCGGCCACCCAGCCGGGGAGGCCGGGGTCGCGCCAGGGGTTCTCGAAGAAGATCTCCTGGAGGTAGCGCTCCAGCTCGCCCGGGCCGGTGCGCCGGCCGCGGCGGAATACCCGTCGGCGCAGCTCCGCCACGCACGGGACGTCGCCGGGCCCGAAGGGGCGGAGGGTGATGGGCATCGGGGGCGGGATCGACGGCAGTGCGTGAGTGCGAAAGTGCGAAAGTGCTGGGGTCGTCGGGCGACGATCGGGCTTCGGGGCTGGCTGTCCCCTGTAACCTGTTCCCTGTCCTCTGCGGTTCAGAAGTCCAGCCACCACTCGCCGTCGAGGCCGGAGAGGAGGGCGTCGCCGCGCAGGACGGAGGCCAGCAGCCCGGGGTCGCGGGCGTGGACCAGCATCCCGGGCGGGGTGTGCTCCCACCGGCAGCCGGCCGCCTGCAGCTCGTCGAGGAACGGCGGATCGAGCCGGCCCCGAACGGCCATGGCGCCGGCGCGGTGCGCGTGGCGGAAGAGCTGGCGCAGCACGTCGCCGTGGCGCCCCGGCGCGGCGTGCGCCTGGAGCACCTGCGCCGTCCCTCCGCGGGCGTCCAGGTACAGGAACCACCCCGCCACCGCGCCGCCGTCGGCGCGCACCACCTGGCGCTCGATGCGGTGGCCGCTCCAGCGCTTCTCGGCGTGCGCGAGCAGCCACTCCAGCCGGGGCGGGTCGTACGCGGGACGGACGGCGCGCGGCGGGGCCAGCTCCGGCAGCGTGTCGGCGATGACGGCGAGGTCGGCGAGCGGCTCCAGGGTGCAGGGGGGCGCCCGGCGGACGGCGGCGGGGACGGCGACGGTGTCGATCACGCCGAAGAGGGGCCGCGCCACCAGCCGCGCCCCGCGCACCACGGGCGCCGAGCCCAGACGCGAGGCCGCGTGGCGGGCAGGGCGCAGCGTACGGGTCCAGCTGAAGCCGTACTGCAGCGCCACGCTCCCGCCCGCGCGCACCCACGCCTTGCGCAGCGGCACGGTGGCGACGTCGCTGAACAGCAGGTCGTGCCCGCCCGCGAACGCCGCCGCCAGCAGGTGCGCGCCCACCACGCCGCGCCGCTCGGGCGCCACCATCACCTGCGTGGCCACCGCGCCGCGCAACGCCTCGCCCTGTCGAACCAGGGGGAGCGGCACCACGCCCAGGAAGCCCGTGACGGCGCCGTCCTCGTCGGCCGCCCACGAGGGGAGCGCGGGGTCGCGCCAGGGGTTGTCGAAGAAGATCTCGTGGAAGTAGCGCTCCAGCTCGCCGGGGCCGGTCCGCCGGCTGTGGCGGAAGACGCGGCGGCGCAGCTCGGCCACGCGGGAGACGTCCCCGGGCTCGAACGGGCGGACGGCGAGGGGCATGATCGGCGCGGCGTCGCGGGGAAGGGGACAGGCGGTCGGCGGCCACCTCAAGCAAGTCGCGCACGCGTGGGGACGGGCGGATGCTCGGGGCGACGCAAGCGCCGGAGTGAGAAGAATGCAGGCGTGAGCAGCCGCTTCCCACGCCTGCAAGGATGGACCGCGCGCCGTGTTGCGCCGTCGCAACAACTGCTCGGATGGGTTCGCCGGGCGTCGCGGAGGCTGCGTCGAACCCCAGACTTCGCACTTTCGCACTTTCGCACTTCCCCTCGGGAGTGGCACCCGGCGTGCTCCCCGGCGGCGCGGCAGGTCCGTCCGCACCACACCGGGAGATCCGACCTGATGAGCTCCGCCATGCCGTCCTCGCCCGTGTCGTGCCGGGAGTGACCGGGGAGACGCGCACCCCGCCGCGGCGGGCGCCCGGCGCGGGCGCGGCGGCGGACCGGCCGCGGCGCCGCCGGCTCGGCGCCGCGGTCTCCTGCTTCCTCTGCCTGGCCGCGATCCTGGCGGCGACGCTGTTTCCTTCGGCGCACGAGGGAGCCACCGGGTGGGACGGCTGCCTCTTCTGCGGGAGCCGGGGGCTGGCGGACGCGCTGCTGAACGTGGCGCTCTTCGTCCCCCTGGGCGCGGCGCTGGCGCGGCTCGGCGTCCCGGCCCGCTTCGCCCTCCCGCTGGCCGCGCTCCTCTCCGCCGGGATCGAGACGGCCCAGTTCTTCGTCCCCGGGCGCGACCCGAGCCCCCCCGACCTGCTCTTCAACAGCGCCGGAGCCGCGCTGGGCTCCCTGGCAGGGCAACATGCGGCGCGGCTCCTCCTCCCCTCCGGCCGTGGCGCCGCGCGCCTGTCGCTGGCCTGGAGCGCGCTCTTCGCGGCCGCCGTGGCGCTCACCGGCTGGCTGACGGGGCCGTCCTTCCCCCGCGACACCCTCTACGGCCAGTGGACGCCGGAGGTCGGCGACATGCCGGTCTACGACGGGCGCGTGCTGGCGGCGCGGGTCGGCCCGGCCGCGGTCGCACGCGGCCGGCTCGGCGACTCGCGGCCGGTGCGGGAGGCGCTCGTGGCCGGCGCCCCGGTGGAGGCGGTGGTCCTGGTGGGCCCGCCGCACCCGGCGCTGTCGCCCGTCCTGCGCATCGTGGACGAGGAGGAACGGGAGGCCGTGCTGCTGGCCGCGGAGGGGAGGGATTTCGTCTTCGGCTACCGGATGCGCGCGGAGAACGTGCGCCTCGACCGCCCGCTCTTCCGCGTCCCCGATGCCCGGCGGGACATCCCCGCGGGGGACACCATCCGCGTCGCGGTGCAGCGGCGGGGGCGGGGGATCGCGGCGCGGGTGGACGGCCGCCTCGTCGGCGCGCCGCGGCTGGACGTGGGGCGCGGGTGGACGCTGCTCTTCTTCTCGCTCTCGTTCGGCGAGCGGACTTCCCGCGCGCTGGACGCCCTCTGGATCGCGCTGTGGACGCTGCCGCTCGGCCTGTGGGCGCGGCGGCGCGCGCGGTGGTACCTGGCGGCGGGGATCGCGGCCGCCGCGCTGGTGGCGCTCCCCGGGATGGTGGCGCTCGCGCCGGCGGGGCTCGAGGAGGTGGTGGGGGCGGCGGCCGGCGTGGCGGCGGGCTACATCGTCCGGCATCGGGTGGAGCGCCGACGGGAGGAGCGACGACAGCCGGAGGCGGCCAGGTCCCTGCCGTGCGCACGGTAGCGAACGACCAGTTTCCGAGGCGGGGGCAGTCCCAGACCGGATTCCCGCGGAGAGCATCCCACTTGCGCATGAATCCGCAGGGTGCAAGCTTTCTCTCGCCCTTCGGGGTATCTTCGCAGCCTGTAGATAGGCCGCAGGTCCATGGAGGCTCCCCATGGTTCAGGACAGGGACAGAAAACTTGCCGAGCTCATCCTCTACGTTGCGGTCGCCTCGGAGGAGGACGAGCACTTCGGCAGCACCAAGCTGAACAAGATCCTCTTCTACGCGGACTTCGCGGCGTACGCGGTCACGGGCGAGTCGATCACCGGCCACGTCTATCGCAAGCTTCCTTACGGCCCCGTGCCGCGCGAGCTTCCCGCCGTTCGCAAGCGGCTGACGAAGAGCGGCAGCCTGGCGATCCAGAACCGCGCCAGGTACCTGTATCGCCAGGAGCGCCCGGTAGCCCTGCGCGAGCCGGATCTCAGCCTTTTCTCCGGCCAGGAGATCGCCATCGTCAACGAGGTCATCCGCTGGCTCTGGAACGACAGCGCCACGGAGGTCAGCGAGCGCTCCCACGGCTTCCTCGGGTGGAAGTCGGCGCGCATGAACGAAGAGATTCCATACCACACGGTGTTTCTCTCCGACGATCCCCCGACGCAGGCGGATTTCAAGTACGCGCGCGACCTGATCAGGCAGGAAGGGAAGCGGACGGCACCCGATGGCAAGCGAACCGCCGCGTAAGCTCAGGGAGATCGTCCGCGAGCACCGGTTCGAGAGCGACGTCGCGGCGATCCTCGTGGATGCGGAAGCGGCGGATGACGCGCTCGCGGCCCTGGAATGGAGGCTGGCCAGGCATCCGGAAGAGGGGTCACCTCTTCACCGACTTCGAGATCTGGATCATGAGGTCCGCGCGGGAACGCGGGCTCCGACTCTGACGGTGTTCTACACCTTCGACGAGGAGCGCGTGTACCTGAAGAGCGCGCGGCTGGCGCGACCGAACGAGTACTGAGTCGACCTGACCTCGGGCTCCGAGCTGGTGGCCCGCTCTCAGACACAGGTCTCGCGCAGAGCAGCAGAGCCGGCAGAGAACATGGGCTTGCTCTGCCGGCTCTGCTCCGAAAACGTGAGGGCCGGGCGGCGACGCCCGGCCCTCTCGCGCTTCGCAGCGATGACGCTGTCTCACCAGGCGCCCTTGCGCAGGAGCACCACGGGGACGGTGCGCAGCAGGATGGCCAGGTCCTGCAGCGGCGACATGCGGTCGATGTACTGCAGGTCGTAGCGCAGCTTGCTGCGCACGTCGTCCAGGCAGGTGTCGTACGTCTGGCTCACCTGCGCCAGGCCGGTGATCCCGGGGCGCACGCGCTGGCGGCGCGGGTACTCTACGATCTGCTCGCGCAGCGACAGCACGATGCGGGGCTGCTCGGGGCGGGGCCCCACCACGTTCATGTCACCCTTCAGCACGTTCCAGAGCTGCGGCAGCTCGTCGAGGCGGTACTTGCGCAGCACGCGCCCCACGCGCGTCACGCGGGCGTCGTCGGGCGAGGCCCACGCCTGCACTTCCGGGTCGGGGTCCGCCCGCATCGTGCGGAACTTGTAGATGGTGAAGAGCCTCCCCCCGTAGTCCACCCGCCGCCGCACCGACCCGCCGCTCCCGGTGCGGTAGGCCCGCCGGTCGAGCCCCACGCGCGTCTGCGTGTAGAGGACGGGCCCGGGCGAGGAGAGCTTCACCAGCACGGCGACCACCAGCATGAGCGGCAGGGCCAGCACCAGCAGCGCGGCCGCCGCGATCACGTTGAGCGCCCGGCACGCCGCCAGCGCGGCGAAGGAGGGCCGGCGCGGGGCCAGGTGGAGGGTGAAATCGACTTCGTACGGGGCGAGGAGGCCGGGGAGCGCTGTCGCGGGGGAGGCGGCGGACTGCTGCAGGACGGGGTTCATCGGGCTGATCCGGCTCTGGCTGGGTGGGTCGGCAGCGACGGGTCGCGACGTCCGACAGGCCAGGAGGGCAACGCCCGTGCGCGCCCGGATCACCCTCTGAATCACCTCGTAAGTATCTGCCGATAAACCAGATGCGAGCACCGTCGATAATAGTGTGCAATCCCCGTCCGTGGCGACCCGCCGACTGGTGTGGGCGCCTCGCCACAGGATGAAGAAAACCGCCGTCGGCATCCCGGGGGACCGGGCTGGAGGAGGAAGACGTCGGGGGGTGGATCAGGAGAGGTGTGGCGGGCGGGAAACTTCCGTTCGGAGCTCAGGACCAGCGCTCAAGGACTCCGTACCTCGTACTCCGTACCTCGTACTCCGTACCTCGTACTTTCGCACTTTCGCACTCACGCACTTCACAGCCCCGCCGGCGGCAGCTGCAGGTCGAAGTAGAAGCGCGTGCCCCAGCTGGGCGCCGTCTCGTAGTGCAGCTCCGAGCCCATGGCGTGCACCAGGCGCCGGCAGATGGCCAGGCCCAGCCCCGTGCCCGAGAAGCCGTAGCGGTCGCCGCCGGGGCGGCGGCGGAAGGGCTCGAAGAGGACCCGGCGCGCGTCGTCGTTGATCCCCGGGCCGCTGTCGCGCACCGAGAACTCGAGCGTCGCCAGCCCCTTGGCGCGGGTGGTGATCTCGACGAAGCCCTCGTCGGTGTACTTGAGCGCGTTGCTCACCAGGTTCACCAGCACCCGGGAGAGCGCCGCCGAGAAGCCGATCCGCTGGTCGCCCGGCGGGGGGAGCACCCGGAGCGCGATCTTCTTCTCCTCGGCCAGCGGGCGCACGATGTCGCACACCGACTCGATCACCTCCAGCACCGAGAAGGGCGAGGGCGTGGTGTCCACCAGCCGGTCACCCCCCTGCGCCAGCTCCACCAGGTCGCTGGCCAGCGACACCATCCCCAGCGCCGCGCTGTAGACCAGCCCCAGCTGGCGGCGCTGCAGGTCGTTGACCTCGCCGCTCTGCCCGCGGCGCAGCGTCTCGGCCAGGAAGAGGATGGAGGTGAGCGGCGAGCGGAGGTCGTGCGCCACCTCCACGATCAGCTCCAGCCCCTCGGGGCCCGTGATCCCGAGCGGCGCCGGCCCCGGCGGGTCCACGTGCAGCTCGGCCCGGAGCGCCTCGAACACGCGCAGCATCGACAGCAGCTCGGCCGCGTCGGGCGGCGGGTCGGCGCCCAGCCACTCGCGCGTGACCGCCAGCCTGAGCGGCCAGAGGAGGCGCTTGCGCAGCACCGCGCGCGAGCCGTCGGCCGCGGGGAGCGCCTGGCCGCCGTCCTCCAGCGCGCGCGCCAGGGCGGAGAGCTCGGCCAGCACGTCGCCCGAGCGGCCGCGGTCGACCCCCGCCTCCAGCCACTCGGCGGCCACCCGCTCCACGGCCGCCTTCAGCGAGGGGGAGGAGATCCCGCCTTCCTCGCCGGGGCCGTAGAACGTCGGGACCGTCACCGGAGCCTCCGCCACCGACGCGCCGGCGTCAGGCCTGGAGCCGGCCACGCTCGTCCGCGGGCTGCGCGGTGATCACCGTGTCGCGGTGCAGCCGGTGCTTCTCCATCAGCCGGTACAGCGTGGTGCGGTCCACCCCGGCGATCTTGGCCGCCTGCGACATGTTGGCCCCGGCGCGCTCCACCAGCCAGCTCAGGTACGAGAGCTCGAACTCGGCCAGCACCCGCTCGCGCTCGGCGTGGTAGCCGTCCTCGCGGAAGGTGGAGGGGGGGCGCCAGGCGGGGGTGAAGGGGAGCGCGCGCGCCGGCGAGCCGTCGCCGTCGGGGATGTCCTCGGGCTGGATCTCGCAGCCGGGCTCCAGCAGCACCACGGCGTGCTCGATCACGTTCTGCAGCTCGCGCACGTTGCCGCTCCACTCGCGCTCCTGCAGGGCGCGCACGGCCGCGCGGCTGAAGTGCGGCAGCGCCGCGCCGCGGTCGCGGTGGCGCTTCCAGTACACGCCCAGGAAGTGTTCGGCCAGCAGCGGGATGTCCTCGGGCCGCTCGCGCAGCGCCGGCAGCCGGATGGGGACCACGCTCAGGCGGTAGAAGAGGTCCTTGCGCAGGACGCCGTTCTCCATGGCCTCGCGGGCGTCGCGGTTGGTGGCGGCCACGAAGCGCACGTTCACCACCGCGTCCACGCTCTCGCTCCCCACCCGGCGCACCACGCCGTCCTGGATCACGCGCAGGAGCTTGGCCTGGATCGGCTGGCTCATCTCGGTGAGCTCGTCCAGGAAGAAGGTGCCGCCGCTGGCCGTCTCCAGGAGCCCCGGCTTGTCGCGGATGGCGCCGGTGAACGCCCCCTTCACGTGGCCGAACATCTCCGACTCCAGCAGCGTCTCGGGGAGCGCGGCGCAGTTGATGGCCACCCAGGCGCGGCTGCTGCGCCGGCTGTGGTGGTGGATGAACTGCGCGAACATCTCCTTCCCCGTCCCGCTCTCGCCGGTGATGAACACGCTGGCGTCGGTGGCGGCCACCTTGCGCGCCAGCTCCACCGCCTGCAGGAAGGCGGGCGAGCGGCCCATCAGCGCCACCTTGTCGCTGTGGCCGTGGCGGGCGTGCCGGTCGGCGCGCTCCGCGGCGCTCTCGCGCGCCACCCGCACCGTGTGCGCGGCCCGCCCGAAGAGCACCTGCAGGTGCGTGGCGGCGAACGGCTTGGGGAGGTAGTCCCAGGCCCCGGCCCGGAGCGCCGCCAGGCTCGACTCCACGGTGGGGTTGCCGGTCATCACCACCACCAGCGTGTCGGGGCTCTTCTCCAGGCAGGTGCGCAGCAGCTCCATCCCGTCCACGCCGCCCATGTACAGGTCCAGCAGCACCACGTCGAAGGCGCGCCGCGCCAGGAGCTCCCGCGCCTCCTCGCCGCGCCCGCACCCGGCCACGTCGAAGCCCTCGTGCTCCAGGACCGACACGCAGCTCTCGCGCAGCGTCATCTCGTCTTCGACCACCAGGATGCGGATGGTGCGGTTGGCCTCGCGGTTCGCGGCCAGGTCCAGCTCGGGGCTCACGGGAGCCTGGGACTTCCGTTCCGCCGTCAACGTCGCCGACATGGTGCACCGTCTGTCTGTGGGGATGCGGCCCGGCGCCAGGGGCGGCGCCGGGGGCCTGCTCGGCGAGGTGGACTACCCCAGCCAGGTGGCGCCGGGGAAGAGCTCGGGGACGGCCCCGCGGGCGCCGCCCGCCGCCGCCAGCAGCGGGGCCTCGTCCGTGGCCATCCCGGGGAGCCAGGGGCCGGCGGGGAGGAAGGCCTCGCGCTCCTCGGGCTCCGTCTCGTCGCGCACCGTCTCCTCGCGCGCGGCCTCGGGCCCGCCGCGGACGAGCTCCAGGTGGGGCGGGAGCTCGGGCCCGGGCTCCGCGGCGGCGTCTTCGGGGACGACGTAGAGGACGGCGCCGCCGGGGTCGGAGCGCGGGCCCACGAAGTCGTACTCCTTGCTCCAGGCGCCGGCCGGGGCCCACTGCGGGCGGCCGCGGTCGTCCACCCGCCGCAGCAGCTTCCCCTCGGCCACCTCCACGTCGTTCCAGAAGCGGAAGTCCTCGGGGCCCGACCAGGGGTACGCGGCTCCCCGTGCGCTCCAGACGCCGTTGTCGTACAGGCGCCGGGCGCAGGCGGCCACCCAGTGCCGGGGGGCGCCGGTGCGGCGGGCGAGGCGGTCGATGTTGAAGCGCGCCGCGGGGGCGGCGAGGAGGACCAGCGCGGCGCGGAAGGCGGCTCCGCCGCACGGCAGGTCGGGGCGCAGCGCCCGCAGGCGCTCGCGATGGCCGGCGCAGAGGTCCGCGCACGGAGGGACGCAGCCGGCCGGCGGCTCGAACGATGGGTCGAGCGAGGGGGACATGGGGAGGTCCTCGTGGCTCGGAATGTCCCGGGCGGGAGGCGCCGGGACGTGACCCACCTTCGGCGGCCGGGCTGTCTCGGGGAGACCCCTGGCTTTGCGGACCGGCCTCGCGGCCGGGGTGCCTTTTCGGGTTATGGGAGGTTTGACCGCGCTTCGCCGACCGCACCCGGGGATCGGTGCGTGGAAACCGGCTTACGCGGGCCTCCACGGTGGGGCAGTTTCCATGCCCTGTCAAGGAAGTTTGATGAGCCCGTTCCTGCGCGCATCGCGCAGAAGATGCGGGGGCGAGTCGCCGAGCGCGCGACGTCGCAACACGTTGCGCCGTAAACGGATGGAGGCTCCGCCCGCTCCTGGCCGTCACAGGCGATGGGCTTCACGGGGGATCGGAATCGTCTGCGGTGCTTGACCTTACGAAGCGAAAGCCTGTCGGGGCGCGCGCGGACGCGCGGGTACGCCCCCGCGTCCGCGCGGCACCGGATGCCCCGACCCCAACTGCTACGTTCCGTTGCATCAGTGCAACACTCTACTGGAATCGGCGCCTTCGCGGGGCGCCGATGTCCCACCCGGCCCGGCGATCCAGATCCGGGTAATCAGCGGGTGTTCGCCGCGTCAGTCGAGCACGATGTCATCCTGGGGTCCGGCCACACCAACCGGCTCTGCACGAACGACGGCGGGGAGCGAAGATCGTCTCACCTTGCCACGGGTCTTCGCTTGCTCCATCCCGCCGTAGATCCGATACGAATCCAGGGCTGGAAAAGACTTCGATCACGCAGAGTCAGCAGAGTCAGCGGAGGTGTTCTCTGCTGACTCTACTGACTCTGCGTGAGACCTGATGTTTTTCGGTCCCGGTCGAGAACGGGGCCGCGGCGGGCCTCCGACCCGTGCGGCGTGTTGCGGCCCCGCCACATGCGTAGTCGGAGGCAGGGGCGCGCGGGACCGGGAAAACCGTGGATCCACGCGGATTTCCGTGATTCTGCGGGCGGTCCCGCGCTTGCTCGTGCGTCGGTCCCGCGCGCGCCGCACGGGCGTGCCGCACCCGCTTGCTCCCGGATCGCTCCCGTATGCCGACCCAGCTCCCGGCTCCCGCCGACCCGCCGCCCCTCCCGCAGACCGGGGCCGCCGCGCGCGTGCCCGCCCTTTCCCTGGCGCCCGCGAGCGAGGCCCCCGCACGCGGCGGGGGCGAGCTGCTGCGCTTCGCGGCGGCCGCGTACCGCCACAAGTGGCTGCTGCTGGCGTTCACCGCCGCCGGGGTGGGGGCGGGGCTCTTCGCCGCGCGCATGGTGCGCCCCGAGTACGTGGCCCAGGGCACCGTGTGGATCGAGGGCACCGACCGCGCCGCCGCCAACCAGGGCCCGATCCAGAGCGCCCGGCTCCTCCAGTCGTACGCCTGGGTGGAGCTGCTCAAGAGCTACGCGGTGCTCGACCACGTGGTCGCCGAGGAGCGGCTGTACGTGCAGCCCGCCGCCGCGGCCGACCGGCCGGCGTTCGCCGGCTTCGCGCTGGGCCCGCGCTTCCGCCCCGGGAGCTACCGCCTGGCGGCCTCGGCCGACGGGCAGAGCTGGGTGCTCTCCACCGAGAAGGGGGTGGAGGTGGAGCGCGGGCGCGCGGGGGGCCCCGTGGGCGCGCGCGCGGGGTTCGTCTGGCGGCCGGCGCTCACGCCCGGGCGCGAGATCGCCTTCACCGTCAGCAACCCGCGCGACGTGGCGGTCGGCCTCGGCGAGTCGCTCGACGCGCGCATGGTCGAGGACGGCCACTTCCTGCGGCTCTCCCTCTCGGGGAGCGACCCGCGGCGGCTGGCCGCCACGCTCAACGCCACCATGACCCGCTACGTGGAGGTGGCCGCGCAGCTCAAGCGCGCCAAGCTCGACGAGCTCACCGCCATCCTCGAGGAGCAGCGCCAGTACGCCGAGCGCTCCCTGCGCGACGCCGAGATCGCCCTGGAGGCGTTCCGCGTGCGCACCGTCACCCTCCCCTCCGACCAGGCCACCCCGGTGGCGCCGGGGATCCAGCTCACCCGCGACCCGGTCTTCAACTCGTTCTTCGAGATGCGCGTCTCGCGCGAGGACCTCCGGCGCGACCGGCTGGCGCTGGAGCGGGTGATGGGGCAGGCGGCCGCGGGGCGGATGGGCTTCGACGCGCTGGCCGTGATCCCCGCCGTGCAGCAGAACCCCGAGCTCGCGCAGCTGCTCACCGAGCGGACGACGAAGCGGGCGGAGCTCCGGGCGCTGCAGCAGCGCTACACCGACGAGCACCAGCCCGTGCGGCGCCTGATCGGCGAGCTGGCCGCGCTGGAGGGCGCCACCATCCCCGCCGCCGTGCGGGGCCTGGCCGCGCAGCTCGCCGGGCGCGAGGACGAGATGGAGGGGCGCATCGCCTCGGCCAGCGCCGAGCTGCGCCAGATCCCCCCGCGCGCCATCGAGGAGGCGCGCCTGGAGCGCCGGGTGCAGATCGCCGACAACCTGTACGGCACGCTCCGCCAGCGCTACGAGGAGGCGCGCCTGGCCGCGGTGAGCAGCCTCCCCGACCTGCGCGTGCTGGACGAGGCGGCGGTGCCCTGGGCCCCGGTGAAGGACCGCCGGATGCTCATCGTGGCGCTGTTCGTGGCCGCCGCCGTGGGGCTGGGCCTGCTGACGGTGCTGGTGCTGGACCGGCTGGACCGGCGGGTGCGCTACCCCGAGCAGGTGACGGCGGGGATGGGGCTGCCGGTGCTGGGGACCATCCCCAGCGCGCGGGGCGCCTTCGCGGCGAAGGGGACGGCGGCCGCGCAGGTGTCCGAGGCGTTCCGCGAGCTGCGCCTGTCGCTGGTGCACGCGCACGGCTCGGCCGGGCCGCTCCTGGTGTCGATCACCAGCCCCGAGAGCGGCGACGGCAAGACCACGGTGGCCGCGTGCCTGGCGCGGGCCTTCGCGGGGCAGGGGCACCGCGTGGTGCTGGTGGACGCCGACATCCGCCGCGGCGACCTGCACCGCCTGCTGGGGGGCCGCCGCGCGCCGGGGCTCACCGACCTGCTGGCGGGGCGCGCGACGCTCGCCGAGGCGCTGCAGGCGCCGGGCGGCGCGGGCTTCGCCTTCCTGGGCTCGGGGACGCGGATGGAGGGCGGCCCCGAGCTGCTGGGCTCGCCCGCCATGAGCCAGCTGGTGGGCGAGCTGCGCAGCCGCTACTCGGTGGTGATCGTCGACACGCCGCCGCTGGGGGCGGGGGTGGACGCCTACGTGCTGGGGACCATGACCGGCAACCTGGTGATGGTGCTGCGCACGGGGGCCACCGACGGCGCCCTGGCCGAGGCCAAGCTGGACCTGCTGGACCGGCTCCCGGTGCGGGTGCTGGGCGCGGTGCTGAACGCGGTGCCGCCGTCGCGGGTGTACCGCTACTACTCGTACCTCCCCGGCTACCAGGCCGAGGACGAGGCGCCCGCGCTGGAGCCCGGGCCGCTCGCGGGGGTGTAGCGCCGGCGCAACACGGCCTCCGGAGTGCGGAGTACGGAGTGCGAAGTGCGAAGTGCGAAGTGCGAAGTGCGAAGTGCGAATCGGGCGGGGGCGGCCTTCGGGAGCCGGCCCCCGCCTGCTCGATGGTCCCGAATCCGATGTGGTCGAAGGAAAGGCGCAGCTCGAGCCCCGGGCTGGACACGGCCGTCGCGTCCCCGTAAGCTCAGGACGAATCCACCGTCGTTCCGACGGAGGAAAGCAGTCCACGCGAGGGCGACTGAGGCATGGGCGGTCCCGGATGGAGAGCGGCGGTGCTCGCGGCGGCGCTGTTGGGCGCGTGCGGCGGCGGGGGCGGGAGCGAGGGCGACGCCTCGGATCCCAACTACCAGCGCTACCTGGCGGACAAGCGCCACTGCGAGTCGGTGTCGAGCCTGGAGGCGGCGCAGAAGAGCTGCATGACCTATCGTGGGTGGGTGGACGGGAAGTACAGGCGCAGGTGAAACACGGCGGGGGCGGCTCTCGGGAGCCGCCCCCGCT
>DASVWD010000138.1 GCA_036389795.1 Longimicrobium sp. | reverse complement strand
GCTTTCTGATAAAGCCTCACACAGAGGACACAGAGAACACAGAGAAACTTCAATCGCGTCTTCAGTTCCTCCGTGTTCTCTGTGTCCTCTGTGTGATTCCCAATCTGTTCGCAACCAGAACAATGCTCGGCAATCTGGTATTACTCCGTACTTCTTACGGCTCGTCCGTCGGCTTCACCCGCACGGTGAGATCGCGGCTGCGGATGACCAGCTCGCCCGTGCGCTCGTCGCGGGTGACGTTGACGGGGGCGCCGCGGACCTCCACCTCGCTGCCGCCCACCACGCCGGAGTAGCGCAGGCGCTGGCCGGCGGCGCGGGGGGCGCCCGGGGCGGCGGCCACCGGCGCGTCGGGGCGGCGGGCGGCGGTGGCGCGCGCCGCGTACGAGCGGCTCCCGCGCCGGTACGTCCAGGTCACCGCCTGCCCCGGGCGGATCGCCCGGAAGCGCCGCGCCCCCTCCTGCGTGGTGAGCGCCACGCCGTCCACGTGCGTCAGCCGGTCGCCGCGGCGGATGCCGGCGCGCTCGGCGGGGCTCCCCCGCTCCACGCTCACCACCTCGGGCGCGTCGGAAAAGAAGAACGCTCCCGTATCACCCCGCCGCGTCCTGCGCCAGCCGCAGTCGTCGCAGCTGATCCCGAAGCCGAACCACCCGGTCGGGAGGATGTCCGGCGGCGAAGGCGGCAGCGGCGGCAGCGGCGCCTGCGCGGGCTGCGGCGGCTGCGGCGGCTGCGGGATGTGGGGCTGCCCCGGCATCGGCGTCCGCGGCGCGCGCGGGACCGCCGGGGGATCCGGGATCCGCGGAGACGGCGGCGTCCGCGGCGGACGCGGGGCGCGCGGGTGGTCCATGCAGCGCTCGCCCGCGCGGACGGTCACGTCGTGCACCCGGCCCTCGCGGCGCACCGAGAGGCGCACCGTCTCGCCCCGGCGCACCGCGGCCAGCCGCCGCCCGCCCTCCGCGGTGGTGATCAGCTGCCCGTCCACCGCCACCAGCACGTCGCCCTCGCGCAGCCTCCCCTCGCCCACGTCCGTGATGTCGCCGATCCGCGGCTCGGAGTTGAACTCGAAGCTCACCGGCCCGTTGTCGTCGAACGACATGTGGCAGTGGCTGCACGAGATGGTGCCGTAGCCGAGGTCCGGCACCATGCGTCCCTTGTCCTTGGCGCACTGCCCTCTCTGGGCCCACGCGGAGCCCGGCAGCGCCACCAGCACCGCCAGCAGGATGATCCTCGCTCCTGTTCGCATCGATCTATCTCCCGGGTGTGACTTCGATTCGTTGGGTTGGCCGAAGGCCGCCCTCCGGCCGGTTCAGAACCAGACGACCCGCTCCTTGCCCGCCGTGTCCGCCTGCTGCCGCTGCTGCTGCACGCGCGTGCGGTCGAGCGACGCCAGGATCGCGGCCGCCAGCGGGTCGTCGGGGGAGATGCGCACCAGCTCGTTGGCCGCGGCGCGGAGCATCTGCACCGCCACCTCGCGCCCCTGCCGCGTCTGCGCCTGGTTGCGCGACGAGTCGGCCAGCGAGGCGAACTGCGAGAGCGCGCTCACGTACGCCGACCCGGTCTGCTGCACGGCCAGCGCGGCCTGCTGGGTGTTCCGGGCCTGGACCAGCTCGACCACCTGCTCCGTCTGCCGCCCCTGCAGCGTGCGCCCGGCCTCCACTCCCACCATAAAGAGCGCTACCGCCGCGGCCGCCGCGCCCACCAGCCACGAGGCCGGAAACCGGAGGCGGCGGGAGTGGGCCGCCGCGTGCACCAGGCCCCGCTCGCGCAGCGCCCGCACCGTGCGCTCTTCCAGGAGCCGCGAGGGCTCGCGCTCGCGCGGCAGGGCCGCGAAGGCCGAGCGCTCCTCGGGCGTCAGCTCGCCATCCATCTCGTCATGCGGTCTCATGCGTCCTCCCCGTCGTGGGCTCCAGCACCTGCCGGAGCGACTTCCTCGCGTGGAACAGCTGGCTCTTGGAAGTGCCGGGCGAGATCCCCAGCATCTCGCCGATCTCCTCGTGCTTGTAGCCCTCCACGTCGTGCAGCACGAGCACCGTGCGGTAGCCGGCCGGCAGCAGGCCGATGGCCCGCTCCAGGTCGATCCGCTCGCCGTGCCTCTCGGCCGGCCGCCACGGCTCGGGGACGCCCTCCAGGTCCGTCCAGCGTCCCTTCCGGCGCAGCAGCCCCCGCGCGACGTTCAGCCCGATCCCCGTGAGCCAGGTGGAGAAGGCGGCCTCCCAGCGGAAGTCGCCCAGCTTCTCGGTGGCCCGGATCCAGGCGTCCTGCACCACGTCCTCGGCGTCGTGCTCGCTGCCGCCCACCACGCGCAGCACCAGCTGGTACAGCCGCGGCGTGTGGCGCCGGTACAGCTCGCGGAACGCCTTCTCGTCGCCGCTCATGAGCAGCGCTTCGGCGAGGGCCTGGTCGGTGGCGGGGGCGGTTTCGGTCCTCATGGCGAAGGCTGAGTGCCGGCAGCGCTACGGATGGTTGTATGCGGAGATGCGGTCAGCGGAACCGTCCGCCCGCGCAGGGTACCACGCACTCCGTTCCCCTGGCGGAAACGGATGCGGGGAAACAGCTTGCGTCTTCGGGATCGTGAACCGGACGAAAGGAGAAGGGATGCTGCCGGCCAGCTCCGCGCAAGTGTTCGCTTCGTGGCTGGCCGCCGCGCTCGTGATCGGCGGCGCGGCGAGCCTCCCCGTCGATCGCGTCCCCGCCGCCTCCACCGCACCGGGAGTCGAGGCGGCGGGGGACGGACAGCAGGTGACGCTGCGGCTGGTCTCCCAGCGGCCGAAGCGGTCGGACGGCTACGCGGCGCTGGGGCTCACGGGCGCCAACAAGCCGAACGGGGTCGAGTACCGGCTGCGGCAGAGCGTGCCGGACAAGACGCCGGAGTTCGTCCCGCGCGCGGAGGACGGGCTGGAGCTCTTCGTCGCCGACGCCACGGGGGAGGGGTGGCTGGCCTTCTACCGCACGCCGCTGGAGCGCTGGGAGGGCGCCGCCAACCCGGAGTTCGCCGCGGCGCTCTTCTCCCCGTCCGGCGAGCGGCGGTGGAAGCTGAGGCTCAACGACTTCCTCTCGCGGCCCGACCGGCTGGAGATCCAGGACGTGCGGTACTCCGGCGGGCGGCTCTACTTCAACGAGGCGTGCCAGAGCTACTCGCGCGAGGCGCTCGGGCGCTGCTCGTCGCTGGTGCGCGTGGACCCGGCCGCGCGCTTGGTGGACTGGCGCACGCCGCCGCTCACCTCGAACGGCGTCTTCATCCTGCACGGGCCGTGGGTGATCGCCGGGTACGGCTTCACCGCGGAGCCCGACTTCCTGCACGTGGTCGACCGCGAGACGGGACGCGTGCTGGCGCGGCGGCGGCTGGACAGCGCGGCGAGCTACCTGGAGATGAAGGACGGCCGCCTGCACGTGGTCACGTACAACAGCGTCTACGTCTTCGAGGTGGAGGGGCGCTGAAAACCGTCGGCGGCTGGCGCCGCCGGGGAGGCCCCCTCCCCCGCGCGGCCCTCGGCTGCTCGTTCCTCGCAGCCAGAGGGCGCGCTCCCCTCCCCCGCTGCGCGGTAGAGGGGAAACACCTCGGCGCTGCGCGCGACGAGATCGGGGGCGGAGCGAGTGGGGCTCGCGGTTGAAGCCTCGCGGGGTTCGCGAGGCTTTCCGTGGTTCCAGCGGGTGTCTTCAGGCACTCGCACCCGGCGCCTCGCGTGACGAAACGGCGCCGCCACGACAATCGCGTGACGGCGCCGTTTTCGTGTCCGGAAGACGGGCTCACAGCGTGGGGAAGCGGTCCTTGATGCGGTTGACCAGATCGGCGTACCCGGGGCGCCTGCGGATGTCGGGGTGCCACGCCAGGTCCTGCTCGATCAGGTCGATCTCCTCCAGGATGCGCGCCCCGGGGATCACGCTGCCCTGCGGGTCGCGCTCGCGCCCCATCAGCCAGATGGTGTCGGCCACCGCCACGGCCGCCGACACGTCGTGGGTGACGATGATGAGCGTGGTGTGCTCGTGGCGCCGGCTCACCTGCAGCAGCAGCTCCTCCACCGCCTGCTGCGCCACCACGTCCAAACCACTGAACGGCTCGTCCATCACCAGGTAGTGCTCGGAGCAGAGGAGCTGCTGGGCGATGGCGACCCGCTGCCGCTGGCCGCCCGAGAGCTGGATCGGGAACTTCTCGGCGTGCTGCGCCAGCCCGAAGTGCTCCAGGTACTCCATCGCCCGCTTGCGCGCCTCGTCGGCCGGGAGGCCGCCCTGCCTGCCGGCGATCACCAGGTTGCCGATCACCGTGCGGTGGTCGAAGAGGATGTAGTTCTGCGCCACCACCCCCACCAGCCCGGGAGCGGCGGGACGGCCGTCGGCGCCGATCTTCACCTCGCCCTGCTGCGGCTTGAGCAGCCCCGCCAGGATCTTGAAGAGCGTGGTCTTCCCCACCCCCGAGGGGCCCAGGAGCCCCACGATCTGCCCCTGCTGCATCCCGGGGCGCACCACGTCGCGGACCTGCGCGTTCACGTCGCGCAGGATCGGGGCGCCGGGCCAGCCGAAGGTGACGCCCCGGACGTCGAGGAGGACTTCCTTGCGCTCGTACGCGTGCTGGGTTCCCATGGCCTACCTCCGCGCCACGGCCAGGGCGGCGTGCGGCACCAGCGTGGCCTTCATGAAGCCCAGGAACCAGTCCACGAAGAAGCCCGCCAGCAGGAACACCCCCTGCACGGCGAAGATGGCCGCCAGGTTGAAGTGCTTGTTCTGGTCCATCAGCATGGCCCCGATCCCGCCCCCGCTGCGCGAGATCCCCTCCACCATGGTGAGCATCATCCACCCGATCGCCGCGTTCTGGCGCAGCGCGTCGAACGCGGGGCCCAGCTGCCCCAGGATGATCACCTCCCACACCACCCGCCACTCGCCCATGCGCAGCGTCCGCGCGTGGTCGAGCTTCTCGTTGGGGACGCTGGCCACCACGTCGACCATGGAGGTGAGCAGGAAGGCGGAGATGCCGAACACCAGGAGCGACACCTTGAGCGGGTGCCCGCCGCCCACCATCAGCGTGAAGACGAAGGTGAGCCCCACCATGGAGAGGAAGCGCGCCTTGGTGAGCGCGTTGATCACCGGCCGGAGCGCCGGCACCACCGTCAGGTAGGCCAGCCCCATCGAGAGCACCGCCGCGATCGCCAGCGACTGGGCGAAGAGCGCCATGCTGGTGCCCAGCTCGCCCAGGAGCCCCTGGCGCGAGGCGAGCTCGCCGAGCGCGTCGAACACCCGCCCCGGGCCGGGAACCCACGCCGGGCCCACGATCCAGAGCAGGAGCACCAGCACCGCCCAGAGCAGCGCCAGCATGGTGTAGGTGCGGGTGGGGACCCACTGGTTCGGCCTGAGCGCCGGACCGAGAGATGGCATCGTCGTCGTCTGGAAGATAGGAATACGAGGCCGGCGGGCGCGGGACGGATGCCCCCGCGCCCGCCGGCTCGAGCTACGCCAGGAAGGAGATCAACTCCCGATCACCACTTCCACGCGCCGGTTGGCCGCGCGGCCCTCGGCGGTGCGGTTGCTCTCCACCGGCTGGGTGGCGCCGTGCGCGAAGATGCGGATGCGCCCCGGCGGGAAGGTGGACGCCGAGCGCCGCTCCAGCCACTGCTTCACCGCCAGCGCCCGGTCTTCCGAGAGCTGCTGGTTGGCCGCGGGGTCTCCCACGTTGTCGGTGTGGCCGTGCAGCTCCACCGCCAGCGAGTTGATCGACAGCTCGTCGAAGAGCTGCTGCAGCTCGGCCTCGGACTCGGGCGTGAAGGTGGCCGCGCCGGTGGCGAAGGTGATCTTGTAGTCGCGCCGGCCCACCACGCGCCGCACCGGGGCGCTGCTGTCGGAGAAGGTCTGCGTCTCGGCCCGGCCGGCGGTGGCCGCCGGCGCGCGCTGGGCGACGGCCCTCAGGTACGAGACGTCCACCACCTCGTCGTACGGCGGCACCTCGGGAACCAGGTCGGGATACTGCTGGGTGACGATCTTCCCGAACACGGTGTAGGTGGCCCGGAAGCGGCTGGTCTCGGGCGAGCTCCCCTCGGCCAGGCCGAAGAGGAGGAGGTTGTCGGCCAGGTTGTTGGCCTTGGAGCCGCCCAGCTCCACCGGCACCCCGGTCTTGTCGGGCTCGGTGACACCCTTGTAGTACTTCTCCCAGTAGGCGGCGTCGGCGCCGCTCTCCTGGTAGATCTCCTGGCTGATCTCGGCCGCGCGCCGGAGCGCCTGCGGGTGCGCCAGCACCTGGTCGCCGCCCTGGGTGAAGGCGGTGAGCAGCTTCTCGACCGTGGCGCGGTTCTCCTGGTTCCACTTGCGGATGCCGATCAGCACGTGCGGCATCTGCGAGCTGTACTCCCTGGTGGAGACCACCGAGACCAGTCCGCCCTTCTCGCGCGCGATGGTCACGTCGGCCGGGGTCCAGGTGACCACGCCGTCCACGCACACGCGGCGGCTCTGGCCCGTCTTGCGGCCGTTCTCGACCACCTCGCGGTCCTCGCAGTAGCCGGCCACGTACTTCTCGGCGGCGTCCACGTAGGTGCCGGCGTTCACCCAGTTGACCGCCTGGGGGTCGTAGGTGCGCTCGTCGGGGTTGTTGGGGATGTTGTTGTCGCCCATGAAGCGCTGGGCGATGTTCCAGTCGCCGTCGCGCAGCACGCCGGCGATCAGGGCCCCGCGCATGCTCTGCGGGTTGTCGCGCCACTTCTGCGGCCCCATCAGCTTGTCCTCGCCGCGCGAGTAGCCGCAGCTGCCCACGATCTCGGCGCGGTACTCCTCGCCGAAGCTCTCGGTGAGCTGCTTGTTGAGCGCGGCCAGGAAGGCGCCCGCGCCGTCGCCCATGATGCCGATGAAGTGGATCCCCTCCCTCGGCTGCCGGTTGCCGCCGTGCATGGCGGCGGCCAGCGCGGTGAGCTGCGCCATCAGCTGCGAGTTGTCGTCCTGGCGCGAGATGAAGACCTTGATCCCCTGCTTCTCCATCAGGCTTCCGCGGGTGGTCACCGGGCCGCCGTTGGCGTAGAGGCACCCCATCTGGGAGTTCCACGCCCAGAAGTTGATGCGCACCTCGGGCGCGCCGGGGAGCGCGGCGGGCTCGTCGCTGGGCAGCCCCGCGAAGCCCACGTCGGTGTAGGCGCTGGTGGCGTCCTTGGCCGGGTCCAGGCCCTGGACCTTCTCGGGAACCACGGTGCGCAGCAGGCGGCGCCCGTAGCCGTTCTGGGCCGCCCAGCGCAGCCCCAGGCCGATGGCCAGGATGAGGACCAGGCCGCCCAGCACGCGTACGGTCTTCTGCCCCGTTGACGTCAGTTTCATGGGTCGGGTGTGGAGTTTAGGTTGCTTCAGTCCGCGGACACGGCCGTCAGGACTGCGGGCGGCGCAGCCGGGAGCGCCAGCGGTCGGCGCCGCCGGCCTCGGACCCGCCACGCGGGGTCTCCCCGCCGCCGCCGGAGGGGAGCGCGGGGGCGCCGGAGGCCGCCGGGACGCCCCGCGGCCCCCCCTCGGGGATCTCGCGCTCCGCCTGGGTGACCTTCTTCTCGGCCGCGGCCAGCTGCTCCAGCCCCTCCTGCCGGAAGGCCATCTGGTTGAGGTCGACCGCGTGGTCGAAGTCGGTCAGGTCGATCAGCGTCTGCAGCTCGCCCAAGCGCGCCTCGTAGTCGTCGCGGATGCGCTCGGCGGCCATGTCGCGCACCTCGGCCAGGTCGCTGTCGCCGAAGATCCCGTGCGCGGCGGCCGTGGCCGAGGCCACCGCGCCGGTGATGGTGTGCTTGTCGGCGAGCTGGTTGGCCTCGTCCTCGGCGGTCTGGATGTGGTAGTCGGCGCGGCGCAGCACGCGCCGGAGCAGCTTCTCGATCGCCTCCACCTGCTCGGCCATCGAGCGGTACTCCTCCATGTCGCGCGCCCGGCGGGCGGCGATCTCGGCGTGCGCGTTCAGCCCGTCCTCGTCGTGCTGGCTCTTGGCGGCCTGGGCCAGGCGCAGCGCCGCCTGCCGCTCCTTCTCGCTCTTGGCGATCTTGGCCTCGACCATCCGCTTGACGCCCACGATGCGGCCCAGGCGGTCCTGGATCACCTCGCGGCGCCCCTTCATCTGCTTGACGAAGCCCTTGAGGATGGCTACCGGGTCCATCTCGACGAAGTTGCTGGTGACCCAGCGCGAGATCATCTGCAGGGCGTAGAAGAAGAGCGTGCGGGGACGGTCCCACACGAAGACGATGCAGTAGAGCAGCGCCATGACGCCCACCAGCCCCGCCAGGTACAGCGTGTTCTCGGCGATCTGGATGAGCGTGGGGAGGAGCCGGACGAAGGCGTACCCCAGCCCCACGCCGAGCGCGGTGAGGATCCCCACGCCCACCTTCCCCTCGGGCTTCTGCCAGAAGGTGCGCTTGGGCCGCGACGATGCGGCGCTAGCCGTGCTGCTGCCGGAGCTCTCCATCATCTTCAGGCCGTGGGCTTGGGGGTGAGGAACGGGGTGATCCGGGCGCGCTCGGCGGCCAGCTCGGCCTCGACGGCGGTGTAGCTGGCGGCGAAGCGGGCGGAGCTGGCGTCGAGGGTGGCGCGCGCCTCGCGCACGGTCTTCTCCAGCTCGGCCACGCGGGCGTCCAGGGCCTTGATCTCGTCCTGCTTGCGGGCGATCTCGGCGCGGGCCTTCTGGATCTCGGCCTCGGTGCCGCCCACGCTCTGCTCGGCCTCGGCCTGCACGGCGGCGTCGAAGGCGGCCTTCTCGTCGGCCAGGATCCTGAGCCGGTCGTCGATGGCCTCGGCCACCCGGGCCGCGTCGATGCCGTGGCTGGCCTGGGCGGCCGAGAGGGCGAGCTGGGTGCGCTGGGCCTCGTCGCCCACGGCACTGAGCGCGCCGAAGAGGGCGCGGAACTGGGCGTAGGCGGCCTTCTTGCTGGCCTGCACGGCGGCCTGGAGCTGCTGCACGAACTCGGGGTCGGGCGGCACGGCGGCCGCGGCGGCCGGCATCGCCAGCGTGGCGTCGGCCGGCGCGGCGGGAGCGCCCTGCGGCGCGGCCGCGGCGCGCTCGCCGCGGCCGCGCTCGGCGGGGCGCTTCTCCTCGCCGTCGTCGTCGAACTCGACGAAGGTCTCCAGGGCGTCCTTGCCCACGTCTTTCAGCTTGTCGAGGAATCCGCTCATCGGCCTGGGTCTCGGCCGGCCGGCCTGGCGGGGGTGGCCGCGGGGCCGGGGGCCTGCTGGGAAGAGGTGTCGGGAGGCTGCATCGAAAGGGGTCTCCGGGCGGTCCGGGGCCGTCCAGGCCGCCCGGGCTTCCGAAGCGGCTATAACGTTAACGCGGCCTTCGTGTTGACGCCAGTCCCGGTATTTCCGGGGGCCTGCGCGCCGCGAGCGAGGACTACGGACGAGGGCGGGGCCGGGTTGCGCAGGAACTTACCCCGGCGGCCGCGCCGCCGGGGCCCTCACCCGCCGCCTTGGAGCGGCAACCCTCTCCCAACTTCGGGAGAGGGTGGACTTTACGCCCGGTACGAGGTCGGGTTGGTGCCGGCTGTCCCCTGTACGCTGTTTCCTGCCGTTCGCGTGAGGGATGCGCGCCCGACAGGGCCGGGACGCCGCCGCCACAGGGGTATCGTGGCGGCGGTGGCCCGGCGCGGTTGGGCACAGTCGTATCGTGCCCTACCGCGCGCGCAGCCCGGCCCGGAGCGC
>DASVWD010000137.1 GCA_036389795.1 Longimicrobium sp. | reverse complement strand
TCCCCGGCCCTCCCCCCGCTGCGCGGTGGGAGGGAGAACACAGCGCGAGATCTGGCTACCGCGCGAGGCCCGCAAAGTACCCTCTCCCGAAGTTGGGAGATGGTGGCGACGCGGTGGCGGCGCCGGGTGAGGGCCCTCGCGGCCGCGCGGACCCCTTTCACAATTTCAGTGAATCCCGCTTCGAAAATCTCACGACAATAGTGCAGATTTGGTGCATGCGGAATCTGCCCCTGAAATCTAAGTATTTGTCATGTCTATAGTTAACCAAAATTGTGCCGCGTGAGCGGAGTTTGCTCTTCCGCGGAGCCGACGTTCGCCTCGATTCCAGAACCGGAGGTCGGAAACCATGCGCCGCTCCCTGCTTCTCCTCGCCGTGCTGGGCGTTGCCGCCTGCGGCGACTCCGACGCGCCGCTCACGCCGTCGCTGCAGCCGTCCGCCCCGTCGCCGCTCCTCGTCGCCGAAGACGGGTCGATCCCCGGCCAGTACATCGTGGCGGTGGACTGGGGCGCCGACGCGCTGGCCGTCGCCCGCGACTTCGGCATCCAGCCGAAGTACGTCTACGAGCACCTGCTGAACGGCTTCGCGGGCGCCATCCCCGACGCCGCCGTGCAGGCGCTCACCGCCGACCCGCGCGTGCTGAAGGTGAGCGTGCAGCGGCAGTTCCGGGCGCTCGGCGGGCCCACGGTCACCACGCAGGCGAACGCCACCTGGGGGCTGGACCGCGTCGACCAGCGCCTGCTCCCGGTCGACGGCACCTACAGCTACCAGTTCAGCGGCGCGGGCGTCACCGCCTACGTGATCGACACCGGCATCCGCTTCGACCACGAGGAGTTCGAGGGCCGCGCCACGCCCGGCTTCGACGCGTACACCGCCGACCCCGTCGACCCGCTGCTCCTGCCGGCCCCGAACGACTGCCACGGGCACGGCACCCACGTCTCCGGCACCATCGGCGGCAGGACGTACGGGCTGGCCAAGCAGGTGCGCCTGGTGGCCGTGCGCGTGCTCAACTGCGCCGGCTACGGCTCCGACGCCGACGTGATCGCGGGGATGGACTGGGTGGCGAAGACCGCCACGCTCCCCGCCGTTGTCAACATGTCGCTGGGCGACGTGGTGCCCACCAAGACGCTCGGCACCAACGGCCCCGTCGACGACGCCGTGCGCGGCATGATCGCCTCGGGGATCACCGTGGTGGTGGCCGCCGGCAACGGGTGGGGGAACGGCACCGTGGGCGCCGACGCCTGCATGTTCCCGATCGCCAACGTCCCCGAGGCCATCACCGTGGCCGCCAGCAACAACACCGACACGCGCACCACGTGGACCAACTACGGCGCGTGCGTGGACCTCTTCGCGCCCGGCTCCAGCATCACCTCCGCGTACAACACCGGCCCCAGCGACACCGACGTGCTGAGCGGCACCTCCATGGCCTCGCCGCACGTGGCCGGCGCCGCCGCGCTGGTGCTGGAGCAGTCCCCCGGCGCCACGCCGCAGCAGGTGCGCGACGTCCTGGTGCAGGGCGCCACGCAGAACATCATCAAGCCGACGACGCTCAACAACTTCCACACGGCGAACAGCCACTTGCTCTACAGCCGCGTCCTCGTACCCGAGGCGATCAAGGGGAAGCGCGGTCCCACCACCCCCTGCACGCCCAAGCGCAAGCGCGACGGCCAGTGCTAGGCACGTAGCGTCCCACCGTAGCGAGGCGGATTGGCAGCGTCGTCGGCCTGATGATCCCGGGGGAGCGTCGTGCACCAGGCGCTCCCCCGGGATCGCCTTCTATTCCTCTACTTTCGCACTAACGCACTAACGCACTGCGGTTTTGGGCGTGTCCCTCCGCTGCGCTCCGGGCCGGGCTGCGCGCGCGGTAGGGCACGATACGACCGTGCCCAACCGCGCCGGGCCACCGCCGCGACGATACCCCGTGTCGCGGCGGCGTCCCGGCCCTCCGGGCGCGCATCC
>DASVWD010000136.1 GCA_036389795.1 Longimicrobium sp. | reverse complement strand
CAGGCCGGCGGTGGGATCAGCGCTCGCCTGCGATGGCGGCCGGACTAACTGACCACATCTGGAGCATGCGCGAACTGCTCACCACTGTGGTGATTCCCAGGGCCGTCAACTCTGTTTAGGCACACGGCCCACTTTCGCACTTTCGCACTTTCGCACTTTCGCACTTCAGTCCCTCGGCTCCGGTAGCGGATACTCCACGTCGACGCCGTCGTCGCGCGGCGGGGGGAGCATGCGCTCCTCGGCGTCCATCGCCGCCAGCTTGCGGCGGTTGCGGCGGCGGCGCGGGATCCAGGCGGCCAGCACCAGCACGGTGGCGATGAACCAGATCAGCGCCAGGTTCGACAGCGCCAGCAGCCAGCCGTAGCGGCGCTTCACGTCGCGCGCCCACTCCGTTTCGAACTGCCCCAGCGTGATGCCGAAGGTGGCGCGCATCGCCCGGTCCAGGCTCCCCGTCTCGCGCCAGCTGCGGAAGAGCAGCGCCATCCCCCGCTCTCCCCTGGTCCTGCGCAGGTGGTCCACGGCGGTCGCGGAGAGGAGGTAGGCGAAGCGCGCCCGCTCCGCGCCCGCCGGCCACTCCAGCGCCAGCGAGTCCAGCGGGGGAACGCCGCCCACCAGGAACGCCACCCTGAGCTGCCACGCCCCCTCCACGTCCCACCCGCCCGAGGCCACCTCCGCGTACCCCTCGGTGAACCACCGCGGCACCGGCTCGGGGACGGCCTGGGCCAGCAGCAGGTGCGCGATCTCGTGCCGCAGCAGCACGCTCGCCTCCTCCTGCCGCACCTGCCTGGACGGGTAGGTGGGGAGCACGATGGTGCGCAGCGCGGGGATCGCCACGCCCCCCGCCCACTCGGGAAAGCCGCCCGTCGCCTCGCGGAACGCCGCGGGGCTCGGCGCCAGGACGATGGTGGTGGAGTCGGGCGCGGCGCGGCGCCCCAGGCCGGGGTAGGGGAAGGAGTCGAGCGCCGCCGCCAGCACCTCGCGCGCGAGGGCACGCTGCCGGGCCACGTGCACCACGCGCACCGAGCCTGAGACGAGCGTCTCGGGCTCCTGCGCCCGCGCCTCCCCCGTCGCGAAAGACGCGAGGACGAGCGCGGCCGCGGCTGCGAAGGTGCGCGGGAGCTTCGTCGGCTTTACCAGGGCACGAGCCTTCAGTGACGAGTGCCGGGAGCCCGTCGGACGAGACGGGCGCCCGGCACCGGGCACTCAGGAATCAAGAGGGTGTTACGAGCCTGCACCAGAGATACGCTGTCATCCTGAGGGCGCACACACCGAAGTCGCTTTTGCACAAGCGCTTGTGCGCCCGAAGGATCTGCGGGTGGGGACTCGCGCGTCTGCCTGGCTCACGCTCGGACCCGGCCCGCAGATCCTTCGTCGCCGCCCCGGCATCCGCTCATTCCGCTGTTCCGGCGCAGGCGGCTCCTCAGGATGACACCCTGGGGATTCGGGTTCGTAACACCCTCTAAGGGCTAAAGCACTAAAAGACTTAGCACTTGGCACTTGGCACTTGGCACTTGGCACTTCGCACTTCGCACTTCGCACTTCGCACTTCGCACTTCGCACTTCGCACTTCGCACCTCGCACTTCGCACTATCCCGCGAACGACACCGCCGCCCCCGCCTCCAGCTGCTTGAGCGCCTCCCCGCAGCGCTCCCCCCACACGCTGAAGCGGTTGGCCTCCACCCCCTGCCGCCACGCCTCGGCGGCCGCCTTGCGGTTGCCCTGCAGGTAGAAGGTGCGGCCCATCTCGTACCACGCCTCCAGCATCCCGGGGCCCAGCTCCAGCGTCTTGCGGAAGAAGGCGCGCGCGTCCTCGTACATCTCGCGGTCCAGGTACAGCAGCCCCATGTAGAAGTGCGCGTACAGCGACGCCTTGCGGTCCTGGTCCTGGCGGATCGCCTTGGAGAGGTGCTCGATGGCCTCGCCGAAGATCCCCTTCTTCAGGCAGATGTACCCCAGGTTCACCCGGGCCAGCGGGTTGTTGGGGTCCTTCGCCAGCACCTTGTAGTAGGTGAAGAGCGAGTCGTCGTACTGGCCGCGCAGCATCTGCGCCCACCCCAGCAGGCTCTCCGCGTGCGGGTCGTCGGGCGCCAGCTCCAGCGCGCGCTCCAGCTCCTTGATGGCCCGCGCGTGGTCGCCCCCCGCGATCGCCGTCCAGCCGCGCTCCACGTAGGTGCTGCTCCCCAGGTGGTCGGAGACCACCGACTTCTCCGGCTTCCCCTTCTCCGCCCGGCGCGGCTTCTCGGGCGCCAGCTCCTTGTAGCGCTGCACCAGCTCGCGGATGCTCTCCTTGAAGGCCGTCATCCGCTCGATGGCGCCCTCCGCCTCCTTGAAGAGCGCCACGATCTCGTCGCGCACCTTCTCGCGCTCGCCGGCGCCCGCGGCGTCCAGCTCGGCGCGGATCCGCTCGCGGCGCTCCTCCAGCGCGGCGAAGTACTCGTCCGTCGTCATCCCGCCCACGTCACTTCCCCGCGGGCTTCGCCGCCGTGCCCGCCGCCTCCTCGCCGCGCCCGCCCACGCCGGAAAGGAGCAGCGCCATCCGCTCCTGGCTGGAGAGGATCTTCTCCAGGTCGAGCAGCACCACCAGGCGCCCTTCCAGCCGCACGAGCCCGCGCAGGAACTCGGCCGAGAGCCCCTTGAAGAACGCCGGTGGCGGCGACACGGCCGTCTCCGGCGCGCGCAGCACCTCCGTCACCGCGTCCACCACCAGCCCCAGCCGCTCGCCCTGGAAGTCCACCAGCACGATGCGGGTGTCGTCGTCGTAGGCGAGGCTCGGCACCTCGAAGCGCTTGCGCAGGTCGACCACCGGCACCAGCGCCCCGCGCACGTCCAGCACTCCTTCCACGAAGGCGGGCGCCTTGGGCACCGGCGTGGGCTCCTGCCAGCGCAGGATCTCGTGCACCTGGAACACGTCGAGCCCGAACTCCTCGCCGCCCACCTTGAAGGTGACCAGCTGCACCTGGGGCACGGCGGCCTGCCGTACGTTTCTCACCGGTCCTCCCCGGAAAGGGTGGTCTGCCCGCGGAGCAGCTCCGCGAGGTCGATCAGGTTCACCAGCCGCCCCCCCACCCGCGCCACCCCCGCCACGAACAGGTCGCGCTCGCCGCCCGTGTGCGGCGCGGGCCGGTAGGAGTCGGGCGTGAGCGTCATCACCTCCTCCGCCGCGTCCACCGCCACGCCGATGCGCGCCCCGCCGAAGGAGAGCACCAGCACCGCCGGCCGCTCCGCCGTGAGCGCCAGGTCCAGCAGCGGCGCCACGTCCAGCACCGGCACCAGCTCGCCGCGCAGCCGCAGCACGCCCAGCAGGCGCGGCGGCATGTCGGGGAGCGGGTGCACGCCCTGGCGGGTGACCACCTCCTCCACCAGCCGGACGTCGCAGGCGTGCCACTCCCCGCCCACGCGGAAGGCGATCACCTGCGCCTGGTCCTCCGCCACGCGCTCGCGGAAGGGCCGGTAGTCGGTCGGCGTCGTCTCAGCGCTGCTCATGCCTGCTCGTGTGGGTCGCGGTTCCGCACTTCGCACTTCGCACTTCGCACTTCGGTTTGGGCGTGTCCCTCCGCTGCGCTCCGGGCCGGGCTGCGCGCGCCGTAGGGCACGATACGACTGTGCCCAACGGCGCCGGGCCCCCTCCGCGCCCAACCCCCGGCGCTCCGGGGTCCCGGCCCTCCGGGCGCGCATCCCTCACGCGGGCATCCGTCGCGGCGATGAGCTCCGTAGGGGCGAGCCTGCGAGTCCGTGCGGAGTCTGCATCGTCTCGTAACCCCGCCTCTCGCGCACCGTCCGCCGTCCGCCGGTCGAAGCAGGCCTCGCCCCTACGAAACCGCCGTCCCCGCACCGAACCCGTCGAGTCCACCCTCTCCCGAAGTTGGGAGAGGGTTGCCGCTCTAAGGCGGCGGGTGAGGGCCCCCGCGGCCGCGCCGAAGCCCGCTACTCCTGCCTCTGCTCCGCCTGCATCGCCGCCCGCTCGTCCACCGCCCGCTCGATCCCCGCCGGGATCCCGGAGAGCGGGAGGACGGCCGTGGCGTACTCGGCCGCCGCGTGCGGCATCCCGTAGATCACCGACGTCTTGCGGTCCTGCGCGATGCCAACGCCCCCCGCGGCCACGATCCCGCGCAGCCCGTCGGCCCCGTCGCGCCCCATCCCGGTGAGCACCACGCCCACGCTGCGCGCCCCGTACGCCTCGGCCACGCTGTGGAAGAGGTGGTCCGCCGCCGGGCGCACCCCCCACACCGCCGGCCCCTGGTCCAGCGCGATGCGCGCCTCGCCCCCCTCGCCGCGCACCACGCGCAGGTGATAGTCGCCCGGCGCCAGGTACACGTGGTCGCGCCGCACCGGCTCGCCGTCGGCCGCCTCGCTCACCGGCAGGCCGTGCAGTCCGTCCAGCCGCTCGGCCAGCGTGCGGGTGAAGCGCGCCGGCATGTGCTGCACCACCAGCACGGCCGCCCCCAGCGGCACCCTGAGCTTCGGCAGCAGCTCCACCAGCGCCCGCGGGCCCCCGGTGGACGCCGCGATGCAGACCGCCACCTCCGGCCCCTGGGCCGCACCGCGCCGCAGCCGGCGCGCCGCGGGCGGGCGCTTCGCCGCCTCCTCCGCGCGCTGGTACACGCGCACCGGGAGCATCGACAGGTTCGCCGCGGCCGCCGCCCGCAGCGCCTGCAGCAGCCGGTCCTGCACCGACTCCAGGTTCAGCGAGATCGTCCCCGACGGCTTGGCCACGAAGTCCACCGCGCCGTAGTCCAGCGCCCGCATCGTCGCCTCCGCCCGCTCCGTGGTGTACGCCGAGAGCATCACCACCGGCCGCGGCGTCTCGCTCATGATGTAGCCGAGCGCCGAGAGGCCGTCGAGCCCCGGCATCTCCACGTCCATCGTCACCAGGTCGGGGTCCAGCTGGTGCACCTTGCGCAGCGCGTCGTTGCCGTCCCTGGCGGTGCCCACCACCCGGAACTCCTCGGTGGCCGAGAGGATGTCGCTGATCACCCGCCGCATGAAGGCGCTGTCGTCCACCACCAGCACCGTGTGCCGGCGGGCCTCCCCCGTCTTCCCGGAGCGGGGCTTCGAAGGCCTAGAGGACGACATCGGGCTTCCCCACCGAGGTGACCACCGTCTTCCCCTCGCCCACCGTGAAGCGCACCGAGCGGCCGAAGTCGCCCCCCACCGCCTCGGCCAGCACGGGGATCCCCGCGCGCCGGAGCGCCTCGCGCGCCGCGCGGACGTTGCGCTCGCCCATGTTGAGCGAGCCCGGCACCATCAGCGAGGTGAACATCGACGCGCCGCCCACCAGCCGGGCCTCCATCCGCCCCGTGCGGCCGCCCAGGCCCTCCAGCTCCTTCAGCAGCAGCGGCACCGCCGTGGAGGCGAACTTGGCGGGGTTCGACTGGTCGCGCGCGAGCGCCGGCTCCGGCAGCAGCACGTGCGCCAGCCCGCCCACCCGGGCCAGGCGGTCGTGCAGCAGGATGGCCACGCACGAGCCCAGCCCCAGCGTCACCAGCACGTCCTGCGCGCCGCCCGTGGCGTGGTGCGCCACCCGCACGAAGGTCTGCCGGTTCATGCGGGCTTCTGGAAGATCCGTTCGCGGTTGTTGACCGGGCGGAAGAGCGTCCGCGCGATCCCGATCAGCGTCTCCACCTTTCCCATCACCAGGAACCCGCCGGGGAGCAGCGAGTCGTAGAAGTCCTTGAAGAGCCGCTCCTGGATGTCGCGGTCGAAGTAGATCACCACGTTGCGGCAGAGGATCAGGCTCTGCTCGCGCTCCGGCTCGCCCGAGATCAGGTCGCGCCGCAGGAACCTCACCCCCTGCTGCGCCTCGGGGCGGATGCGGAAGGGCGGCCCCGGCGAGAACCACTTCTCCGCCAGGTGCGGCGGCGTCTCGGAGAGCGACAGCTCGGGGTAGACGCCCCGCTCCGCCGCCTCCAGGCTCCGGCGGTCGATGTCGGTGCCCACGATCCGCACCCGCCCGAGCTCGGGCCTGCGGTGGTGCCGCTCGGCCCACTCGTGGAAGAGGATGGAGACGGTGTACGCCTCCTCGCCGCTCGCGCTTCCCGCGCTCCACACCCGCACCGGCCCGGGGCGGGCGAAGAGGTGCGGCACCACCTGCTGCTCGATGGCCGCCCACGTCTCCTGGTTGCGGAAGAACTTGGTGACGTTGATGGTGAGCGTGTCCAGCAGGTGCTCGTACTCGCCCGCGTCGCGGTCCAGCAGGGCCGCGTACTCGGCGAAGGTGTGCTGCCCGCGCGCCCGCATCCGCACCGCGATGCGGCGGCGCAGGCACTTGTCCTTGTAGAACGAGCAGTTGAAGCCCCGGTCGCGCTCGATCTTGCGCTTGAGCTTCTCCAGCTCCTCCTCGTCACCCTCCAGCGGCAGCGTGAAGGACAGGTACGGCGGCAGCGGCGGCGTCCCGCTCATCGCAGCACGTTCTCCACCAGCTCCAGGTTGGTGCGCACCACCGTGTTGTGCGGGTTGAGCTCCAGCGCCCGCCGCCACAGCGCCACCGCCTCGGCGCGGTCCATCCGCTTGTAGTGGATGTTCCCCAGCCGGAAGTACACGTCGTCGCCGAGCGCGGGGGCGAGCTGCACCGCCCTGCGGTACTCCTCGGCCGCCTCGTCGTAGCTCCCCCGGCGGTAGAGCGCGTCACCCAGCGCCTTGCGCGCCTGCGGCACCTCGCCGTCCTCCTCCACCGCCCGCCGGTAGGCGGCCTCGGCCTCGGCCCACTCGCCGCGCCGCTCGCGCACCGCCCCCAGGTGCAGGTGCACGTACGCCGAGTGCGGGTGCGCCTCGGCCCCCTCCTCGCCCAGGCGCACCGCCTCGTCCGCCCGCCCCGCCGCGGCCTCGGCCAGCGGGGCGAAGGCGTAGTACGCGGCCGGCGGGCGGGCCTCGCCCAGCACCTCGCGGTACCTGGCGAACGCCTCGCGCGCCGCGTGGGGGTCGCCCTGCTTGAGGAGGAGGATGGCGCGCGACAGCAGCACCTGCGGCCGCTTCGGGGCCCGCCGCGCCGCCTCCTCCAGCGCCATGCGCGCGTCGCCCGCCCGCCCCAGCCGCTCCAGCGCCAGCGCCATGTCGTGCAGCGCCGAGGGGCGCACCCCGCCCAGCTCGACCACCTCCTTGAGGTAGCGCAGCGCGAAGCGGTCGTCGCCCTTCCTGAGCCCGATCAGCCCCAGGTGGAAGCGGGCGTCGGCGTTGTTGGGCTGCAGGTCGGCCACGCGCCGGAACTCGCGGGTGGACTCCTCGTACATCCCGGTCTTGTAGAAGGCGATCCCCAGGTTGCGGTGCTCGTCGATGCGCGCCTGGGGCACCTCGCGCGCCTGCGCCGCGCGCCGGCCCACGGGGTGGGCGAGGCCCGCCTGGATGAGCCCGAAGATCGCCTTGCCCACGTCGAACTCCACCATCCCGCTCTCGTCGATCACCTCCTGCACGCTCCTCTTCCCGTCGACCAGCGGGAGGAGCTTGCGCTGCTCGTCGGAGAGCTCGAGGCCCTCGACGGACTTGGAGCGGTCGATCTCGAACACCAGCTCCAGCGAGGGGATCTTCTTCTCGATCAGGCTCCACTCGTCGATCCGCCGCGCCCCCTCCAGCAGGAGGTTCTCGGGGTTGATCGACACCAGCATGGCCCCCTCCTCGGGGCGCTGGCCGGGCTCGAACTGGAAGCTCCCCTGGTTCCAGGTGAAGAGGAAGTAGACCGCCTCCTCGATCTGGACGCGGATGTGGTGCTCCAGCTGAGCACGGGTGATGGCGCCCCTGCGCACCAGGATCTCGCCCAGGCGCGTCCCCGGGCTCTTCGCCTGCTCGTCGACGGCCGCCGAGAGCTCGGCGGCGTCCAGCATCCCGTTCTTCACCAGCAGGTCGCCCAGCCGGTCGCGCCGGTTGACGATGGAGGCGTAGGTGATGCGCCCGCGGTCGAAGTAGATGTAGCCGAAGTTGGAGCGGTCGGTGAGCGAGAGGCACCCCGTCTTCTGTCCCATGGCCAGCAGCTGCAGCACGTCGGGGAGGCCGGCCTCGCGCAGGTTTCCCTTGATCGCCATCGTCAGGCCAGCTCCTCGATCAGCCGGTCTTCCAGCGCCAGCCACCCCCAGGCCACCTTCTCGGGATTGTTGAAGTACCAGCGGTCCACCGTGGGCTCGGCGGGCGCGGCCGCCTCGGCCTTGCGCTCGGCCGCGGCCCGGGCGGAGAGGAGGAGCGCCTCGGCCTCGGCCACGCGGTCGGGGTCGGAGAGGACGTGGGCGGAGGCCGCGGTGGGGTCCAGCGCGATCAGCTCGGCGGCGATCGCGCGCAGCCGCTCCAGGTCGGCCGCGAAGCCGGAGAGGAGCGTGTCGACGTCGGGGGCGCTGTCGGCCTCCAGCGCGTGCTCCAGCCGCCGGGTGCGGATCCCCTCCCCCTCGTAGCGCAGGATCGCCTCGGCCAGGCGCTTGCGCCACGGGTCGGTCTCCACCAGCTGCTCGACGGTGCTGACGATGTCGGCCAGGTAGGCGCTGAACTCGTCGGCCGGCTCCTCGGCCTCCGCCGCGAGCCCCACCACCGCCGCCACCTCGCCCGGCGCCACCCGCCGCGCCTCGTCCGCCTGCACCCGGGCGACGCGGTCGAGCGCCGCGTGCAGCTCGGGCGCGCCCTCCAGCGGCAGCTCGGCGATCCTGAGGTCCACCCCCTCGGCCAGCTCGACCCCGCGCTCCCGGGCGCCGCGGCGGACCAGGGCCAGGCGCGTCTCGGGCTCGGGCGGGGGGATGTCGATCACCAGCCCGCCGGCCAGCCTGGCGCGCAGGCCGTCGTGCAGGTCGGGGATCTCGGCCGGGGGGACGCGGCTGGCGAGCACCACCTGGATCCCCGTCCACACCAGCTCGTCCCACACGGCGAGCAGCTCCTCCTGGGTGCGCGCCTTCCCGGCGAGGCGGTGCACGTCGTCCAGCAGCACCAGGTCGCTCTCCAGCAGCTCGTCGCGGAAGGTGTCGACCGTCCCCGCGCCCACGGCGCTGGAGAGGTCGTCCACCATCTCCTCGGCGGTGCGGTGGTAGACGCGCAGCTCGGGGCGGACGGCCAGCGCGAGCGCGCCGACGGCGTGCAGGAGGTGCGTCTTGCCGACCCCGGGCTCGCCGTGCAGGAAGAGCGGGTTGTAGCTGGTCCCCGGGCTCTCGGCGGCGCGGCGGGCCGCGGCCGCGGCCATCTGGCTGCCGGGGCCCTCCACGAAGGTGTCGAAGGTGAAGCGGGGATCCTGCTCGAACCTCATCGGCTGGATTCGGGCGTCGGGTCGGGGGCCGGGTGTTCTCGTGGTGGGGGGAACTGGAAAAACCTATCCGCATCAGCCCGAAGAAGCCAGCCCGGCAGGGCGCGGGTGAAGGCTAAACTCCTGCTTGTGCGTCAAGAACCCGATTGATCAGAGGGGATGCGTGTCCAGCCACTCCTGGATCAACGTACGCATCTCCACGAACTGGATTTCGGTGGGCCTGACGTGGAGACCGTGGCACAGGGTGGGCAACTCCGCCCGGAACTGGCTGTAGCGCGCGCGGATCCTGGCTTCACCGGGAACGCGGGCCGCGCCTCCCAGTGCGGTGGCGAGCATCGCGCGAACGGCGGCGATCACCCGGGTGGGCTGGTCGCGGTGCGAGCGGATGTCCTGGCCGGCGATGTCGGAGCAGAACTTCTGGTAGCGGTACGGCTCGGTGTCCAGCACCAGGGAGCGCTTCCGCCGCTGCTCCTCGTCGCCGTACTCCTGCGCGCCCAGGAACAGCCCCAGTTCCAGGGGCATGTTGAACCGCGGGAGGCCGGTCGCCGGGTCGGATTGGACGCGCGAGATGTCGTGGATGCCGTAGCGGCACTCGCGGATGATGCGCTTGATCTTGCGGATACGCTCTTCCCCGCTGTCCTCCACCTCCAGCGCGCTACGGGCGGTGAAGCCGCAGTCGTGAACTGTGAACACGGTGGCGCGAAAGAGCGGGCGGTAGCGGCTGTCGAACGGGCAGTTGATGAATACGCTGCGGTCGTACCCGTCCGCCGTCACGCCGCCCTGGGCATCTTACGCGACTGCGCGGCAGTCGCCTTGGCCTGCTTGGAGGCGGCACCGCGACCCGATACCTTCCGGGCGCGCGCCGCCTTCGCTGCAGCCTTCCGCTCGCTCTCCGCCTTTACCGCCAGCACCGCCTCGCGGATCTGCGTGCGGGTGAACCGGCCGCAGACCTCGCTCTCGTCGATGACCAGGGTGCGCCAGGGCTTCTTGCTCGCCATGTGACCACCTCTTTTTGCTTCGCCTCGATGCTGCCGCGGCGGCTTGCCCGCCTTGGCGGCAGCCTTCCGCTCGCGCTCCTCTTTGGCCTTGAGGATTACGGCGTCGATCTGCTCACGCGTGAACCGGCCCGTCTCCTCCGGCACGAGAACCGTCCGCCAGGGCTTCTTGCTGGCCATGCAGCCTCCTCCGCTCGGGTGTCCTCACCAATCTAACACCCGGGTCCAGTCCGTCCAGATGTCGGTGCGAATACGCCACGCGGAGCACACGTCCGCCGCAACACCGCTCTCCGGTGTGCGCTACGCCCCCGCGCCCGCCGGGGTGACGCCGCGGCCGAAGCGCTGCGAGAGGCGGCGGAGCACCTGCTCGCTGATCCCCCGGAGGGTGTCGAAGACGCCGGCGCCGGCCAGGGCGCGCGCCTCGTAGCGCGGGAGGTCGCGGTAGTTGAGCAGGTCGTCCATCTCCTCCACGCTCAGCACGTCGGGGAGGTCGCGCTTGTTGTACTGCAGCACGATGGGGATCTGCCGCGGATCGACGCCCTGCTCCAGCAGGTTCACGTGCAGGTTGCGCAGGCTCTCCACGTTCTCGTCGGCCTGCGCCCGCTGGCTGTCGGCCACGAACACGACTCCGTCGGCGCCCTGCAGGACGAGCTTGCGGGTGGCGTCGTAGTAGACCTGGCCGGGGACGGTGTAGAGCTGGAAGCGCGTCTGGAACCCCGAGATTGTCCCCAGGTCCAGCGGGAGGAAGTCGAAGAAGAGCGTCCGGTCGGTCTCGGTGGCCAGCGACACCATGCGGCCGCGGCGCTCCTCGGGCACCTGGCCGTAGATGTACTGCAGGTTCGTGGTCTTCCCGCTCCGCCCCGGACCGTAGTAGACGATCTTCGAGGTGATCTCGCGGGTCGAGTAGTTGACCAGGGACATTCGGTCTCCGCTTCGCCGTAAAGTACTGAATGCTAAGTGTTTTAGTCCTTAGTGCTTGGTGTTTTAGTGCCCAGTGCCCAGTGCCCAGTGCGGAGCTACTAAGGACTAAGGACTAAAAGACTAAAGCACCTTCGCACTCGCCGTTCATCCTTCCCCGAACACCGTCTCCAGCCCCGCCTCCAGGTCGCGCTCGAACGCCTCGGCGTCGGCGGTGGGGCGCAGCTGGGCCCAGCCGGGGAGCGCCGCCACCTCGCGCACGAACTCGGCGAAGAACACCTGCACCAGGCCGAGCGAGGAGTCCTCTCCGAAGACGGCGATCGCGATCAGGTCCTCGGCCGGGGTGCGGAAGGGGCCCAGGAACACCTGCGCCGCCGCCCCGCCCTGGTGCAGGTGCTTGAAGCCGCCCTCGCCCACCATCACCGCCAGCGCGTGGCTGCTGGCGTGGATGCCGGCGCCGAGCGCCGCCACCCCCATCACGTCCAGCGCCCGCGCGAAGCCGCGCTGCGCCAGCACCTGGCCGCTCTCGTTGATCAGCAGCACCAGGCGCAGTCCGGCCTCGCGCGCGAACCGGTCGACCGGCTCGGTGAGGGCGCCGACGAACTGCGGCAGGTCGGCGCGCCTCATCCCAGCGCCTCGACCACCTTCGCGGCCTCCAGGCGCACCAGGCCCACGTTCACCCAGCGCTCGGCGATCACCACCAGCAGCAGGTCGCCGAGCTGCGGCGGCGCCGCGGCGAAGAGCAGCCCCTCGTCGCCCTCCACCTGCACGAACGACGCGGCGCCGAACTCCGCGGCCTCCACGCTCCGGCGCGCGCGGCGGAAGATGGAGGCCACCAGCGCGGCCACCGCCTCGCCGGGGACGCCGTACATCAGGTCTTCCTCGACCACCAGGCCGTCGTCCAGCGCCACGACCATGGAGCCGCGCACGCCGCTCACCCGGTTCACCCGGTCCAGCAGCTCGCCGTAGGCGCTCACCGGCCCTCCGAACCCAGTGCGGCCAGGAAGCGCTCGGCGGCCTCGCGGGCGCGCCCCGCCACGCGCAGCACCCACCCGGTGGGCACCTCGCGGCTCCCCGCCACGGCCACCATCCCCCCGTCCGCCGTCGGCGACAGGCGCACCACGTGCTCGGGCGTCTCCACCAGGATCCCCCGCCAGCTCCCCAGCCCCAGGTGCCGCAGACTGCGCTCGGCCTCGAACGACGCGGGCGAGAGCACGGCGGCGATCTCGGGCCCCCGGTCGCGCCCGCCCACGTGCAGCTCCCCGGCGACCACGAACCCCTGCGCGTCCAGCATCACCGCCCCCACGATCCCCCGCTCGCCCGCCAGCGCGTGGAGCTCGCCCGCCAGCACCTCGAACTCGCGCCCGCCCTGCCATCCGCCGGTGGACGGTTCCGCCTCGGTCGGCGCGGCAGGTGCGAAGTGCGAAGTGCGAAGTGCGAAGTGCGAACTGCTGTCGGTCGTCCCGGCCGGCGCTGCGGCGTCGGACGGCGCGGGGGCCGGAGACGCGGCGCCGGCGTCCGCCCGGGCCTCGTCGGACGGCGGGGCGGGGGAGACCGGCGCGGCCGGAGCGTCGGCGGACGCGGGAGGCGCGGCCGGAGCCGGCGTCTCGGCGACGACCTGCCGGCTGTCCCCTGTCCCCCGTCCCCCGTCCCCTCTCCCGCGTCCCCTCCCGCCGCCCTCGCGGGAGCGCGCCCACGCCTCTTCCAGCGCCAGGCGCACCTCGTCGTCCATCACGTCGAGCTCGCGGGCGCGGTCCAGGTGCCTGACCGCCTGCTCCCAGTCGCCGCGCGCGTAGTAGAACAGGCCCAGCTCGCGGCGGGCGGCCAGGTGCTCGGGGGCGAGCGCCACGGCGGTGCCCCACTCGTCCTCGGCGCGCACCAGGTCGCCGGCGTCGCGGTAGAGGAGGCCCAGCAGGTGGTGCGCCTCCACGTCGTACGGGTGGCGCTCCAGCCCGCGCACCACCAGGCGCAGCGCGGCGTCGTGGCGGCCGGCGGCGCGGTAGTGCTCGGCCAGGGGGAGGAAGGCGCGGCTCCCCGGGTCGGCGGCCACCTCCTCGCTCCACTGCCGCACCTGCTGCGGAGAAGCGCTCATCCCACCTCCCGGTCCAGCGCGGAGAGGAGCGCGTCGGCCGCGGCGCGGGCGCGCTCGGCGTTCTCGCGGCGCGCGGCGTCGCCGTCCTCCAGCCGGAGATACGTGGCCCACGCCTCTTCCGCCCGGTGGAAGTCGCCCGTGCGCGCGGCGGCGAAGCCCAGGTGGTAGTGCGTCGTCGCGGCCAGCGGATCGAGCGCGGCGGCGCGGCCCAGCGAGATCACCGCCTCGCCCCAGCGCCCCAGGTTGCGCTGCGCCTCGGCCAGCATCAGCCACACCTCGGGGCGGTCGGGGTGGGCGCGGGAGAGGTCGTCCAGCAGCCGGCGCGCCCGGTCGGGGTGCCCGTCCGAGAGCGCCAGGCGCGCCTCGCCCAGCGCGTCGCGCAGCGGGCGCTCCATCGGCGCGGCCGTCTCGGGGGGGCGCTCCTCCAGGATCTCCACGATCCCCGTGGTCACCAGCCCGTAGACGATCTTGGCGATCTCGAAGTCGCCGCGCCCCAGCGTGGCCGAGATCTCCTTGAGCGTCCGCACGCCGTCGATCTCCGCCAGCACCTCCCACTCCGACGGGTGCAGGTCCAGCGTGGGCCCCTCGGCCGACTCGCTCACCAGCGCGGGGATCACCCCCATGTGGGGGACCTTGGACTCCAGCGTGCTCCACTCGTCGATCCGCCGCGCCGCCTCCATCAGGAGGCTCTCGGTGGGGACGCGCACTCCCACGCCCCCGTTCTGCGGCACCGGTACTTCGTCGAAGCGGAAGTAGCCGTCCTTCCAGCGGATCAGCTCGAAGATCGCCTCCTGGATCTGGAAGCGGAGCTGGCGCTTGAGGTCGTCGGCCGAGATGACGCCCTGTTCGACGAGGATCGCCCCCAGCGGCCGCCCCGGCTCGCGGTCCTGCGCGCGGCGGGCGTGCTCGATGTGGCGCTCGGTGACCTTGCCGGCGCGCAGCAGCAGGTGCCCGATGCGCTCGTGCGCCTCGCCCAGCTCGGCGCCCACCACCGCGCCCCGGTCGAAGCGCACCACCGCAGGCCGGTGGCGCGACTCGTGGGTGATGGTGAGCGTCCCCGTCTTGCGCGACAGGTCCAGCAGCTGGAAGACGTCGGAGAGCGCGAGCTCGCGCAGCGGTCCTTCGATCGCCATCGCCCGGCCTCAGCCCGTGGGCGCGGGCGCCGCCGCGGTGTGGAAGACGTGCGCCAGGTCCAGCGCCGTGGCGATGTTCTCGCGCGCGGCCACCGCGTACTCGCCGTCGGGGTCCGCCTCCACCGCGCGCCGCCAGTGCTCGATCGCCTCGCGGAAGCGCCGCTCCGCCGCCGCCACGCTCCCCAGGTGGAAGAGCGCCTCGGCGCGGTCGGGGTCGAACTTCAGCACGCGCAGGAAGGCCGTGCGCGCGTCGGAGCGCCGCCCCTCGTCCATCAGCACCTGGCCCAGGAGGAGGAGCGCGTCGAAGTGGTACGGGTCGCCCTCCAGCAGGTCGACGAGCACGTCCACCGCCTCGCCGAAGCGCCCCCCCGCGCGCTGCGCCTGCGCCAGGAGCAGCGCCCCGTCCGCGTACGTCGGCAGCACGTCGAGCGCGGCCCGCGCCTCCGTTACCGCGTCGTCCGTCCGCCCGCGGTCCAGGTACAGCCGGCCGAGCTCCAGCCGCGCGGCCACGAAGTCGGGGTCGTGCCGGATCGCCAGCCTGAGCGCCCGCTCCGCGTCGTCGGGCTTCCCCGCCGCGACCGCCGCGCGCCCCAGGTGGCGCAGGAGCGCGGGGTCCTTCGGCGACAGCTCGCAGGCGCGCGAGAAGACGCGCACCGCCTCGCCGGCCTCGCCCTGCAGGAGGAGCGTCTCGCCGAGCACCTGGAGGTTCTCGACGCGGTCCGGGTCGTGCTCGTGCACGGCCTCCGCCGCCTCGCGCGCGTCGTCCAACCTGCCGAGGCGGAGCGACGCCCGGGCGCGGCCCGCGAAGGCGCGCGAGTGGTCCTCGCCCCACGGCTTCCCCTCCAGCCGCGCGACCGCCGCGTCGAAGCGCTCCAGCGCCTCGCCGTCGAGCCCCTGGCGGAGGAAGAGCTGCGCGGTCAGCAGCGCCGCCTGCACCGGGTCCGCCCCCGCGACGGCCACGCGGCGGATCTCCGCCAGCGCACGGTCCAGCAGCCCCTTCGACAGGTAGTCCTCGGCGAGGGCGAACGCGTCCGCGGGCGGGCCGGCCGGCGCCTCGGGCGCGGAGGGGGCGGGCGCCAGCTCCTGGAAGATGGCGTCCAGCGCCGCGTCGTCGAAGGCGAAGCTCTCCACCGCCTGGCCCTCGCCCAGGCGCTCCGCCGCGTCCAGCTCGGGGGCCAGCACCTCGGCGTACTCGAACTGGAGGTCGATGGCCAGCTTGTAGCGCGGCGTGGTGTAGTAGGGATTGAGCTCCAGCGCCCGCTTGGTCTCGCGCAGCGCCCCCTCGAAGTCGCCCAGGTTGGAGAGGACGAAGGAGAGGTTGTAGCGCGCCTCCGCGTGGTCGGGGTCGGCCTCCACCGCGCGGACGAAGGCGTTGCGGGCCTCGTCGTAGCGGCGCGTCTCCATCAGCACCGCGCCGATCCCGTTCCACGCCGACGCCGCCTCGGGGTTGGACTTGAGCGCCGCGCGGAAGGCGTCGAGCGCCGCGCCGTGGCGGCCGCGGCGCAGGTACATCAGCCCGCGGTTGCACCACGCGTCCACGAAGCCGGGGCGGAGCGTCACCGCCTCGCCGAACGCCTGCTCCGCGCCCTCCGCGTCGCCGCGGTGCAGCCGCACCACGCCCAGGTTGTTCCACGCCAGCGCGTACGCCGGGTCGTTCTCGATCGCCCGCCGGTACCCCGCCTCGGCCTCGGCCACGTCGCCCGTCTGGTGCAGCAGCACCCCGCGCTCGTTCCAGAGCTTGGGGCTCTTCTCGTCCTCGGCCAGCAGCCGGTCGTAGAGGTCGAGCGCCTGCGACGTCTTCCCCTGGAGGAGGTGCACCTCGGCCATCGCCTGGCGGGCCAGGTGGGGCTCCTCGCCGCGCTCCAGGGCGCGCTGGAACTCGCGCAGGGCCTCGTTGTAGAGGCCCTTCTGCCGGAAGGCGATCCCCAGGTTGTAGTGCGCCAGCGCCTCGCCGGTCGCGACCTCGGGGCGGCGGACGCGCCCGCCGACCAGCTCCTGGTAGCGCGCCGTGCTGTAGCGGTCGAGCGAGAGGTTGGCCTGCGCCTTGGCGAACTGCGGGTTGAGCTGCATCGCCCGCCTGGACGACGCGGCCGCCTTCTCCATGTCCTGCATGTCGCCGTAGACGAAGGCCAGCACGTAGTGCGCGTCGGCCAGGTCCGGGTTCAGCTCCACCGCGCGCACGAGCTCCCGGAGCGCGTCGTCGTTCAGCCCCCGGTTGTAGAAGAGCTCGCCCACGTAGAAGTGCAGCACGGCCGAGTCGGGGTCCGCCTCCAGCGCGCGCTGGAACCACTCCATCGCCGCCTCGAAGTTCCCCCCCGCCTTCTCCGCCTGGCCCAGCTGGATGAGGACGCCGAGGTCGTCGGGCGCCTGCGCGTGCACGCGCTTCAGCTCCGCGACGGCGCCCGCATGGTCGCCCGTGTTCAGGTAGGCTTGAGCGAGGCGCGTCCTGGCCTCCACGTCCGTGGGGTCGTCGCGCAGCCGCTCGCGCAGCTCGCTGATCAGGCGGTCGTAGTAGCCGGTGTTGAAGTAGGCGATCTCCAGGTTGCGCTGGGCGACGACCATCTTGGGGTCGATGGCCAGCGCGCGCTGGAACTGTTGGATCGCCTCCTCGTGGAGGCCCTTGTTGAAGTAGAGGACGCCCAGGTTGTTGTGCGCGCCCGCGTCGGCCGCGTCGATGCGCTGCGCGAAGCCGCGCAGGATGCGCAGGTCGCGCTCCGAGTGGGGCGGGCGCTGCGGCGGCTCGGGGGCGGCGGGGTCCAGCAGCTCAGGCAAGGCGGATCGCCTGGAGGATGATCTCGAGCGACTCCACGTCGGGCAGCAGCAGGAACTGCCCCTGCACCACCTCGTCCCCCTCCATGAGGAACTCCGTCTGGATGCAGAAGACGTAGTCGCGCTCGTGCCCGAAGTTGGTGTAGGCCGTGGTGAGCACGGCCCCGCAGAGGTCGATCACCAGCGAGGGGACGGACGGCAGGAGCATGAGCCCCATGAAGTCCGACAGCGCGTTCATGTACGCCGCGGAGAGGATGTTGCCGGCCTCCTTGATGGCGCTCTGCTCCAGCTCGCCGAAGACGTGGCTGGTCCCCGGCTGGCGGTGCATGAGGATCTCGGCCAGGCGCATCGCCGCGTTGCGCGGGAAGATGAGCAGCGTCCGCCCGGTGAGGTCGCCCAGCATGTGCATGAGCACCGCCGCCACCACCTCCGACGGGTTGCCCATGATGTCGGGGACGTCCTCCAGCGCCGTCACCTGCAGGCGGGGGACGTTGATCATGATGCGGGTGTTCGTCATCTGCGACAGCGCGGTGGCCGCGTGGCCCGCGCCCATGTTCGACACCTCGCGGAGGGCGTCGAGCTGGATCGCCCCCAGGTCCCGCAGGTCGAGCGTCATCGTCGGATCGCTCCCGTTCGTCATCCTCTGAAGAGAAACATCAAGCTGCAACTTCAACGGCAACTACGGCTTCGGGCGTGTCCCTCCGCTGCGCTCCGGGCCGGGCTGCGCGCGCGGTAGGGTACGATACGACTGTGCCCAACCGCGCCGGGTCACGTTCGCGCCCAACCCCCGGCGCGCCCGTGCCCCGGCCCTCCGGGCGCGCATCCCTCACGCGGGTCTCCGTCGTGAGGATGAAGTTCCGTAGGGGCGAGCATGCGAGTCCGTGCGAGGGTGGCGCCAGCACATCGGCCGCCGCTCGCGCACCTGCCGGCATCCGCCGGGCGAGGCATGCCTCGCCCCTACGAAGACCCGTCTCCCGCACCGTGCCGTAAGTCACTCCCGCCCTACGCCCATCTCCCCCGCGCTCACCGAAGCCTGCCCTGCAGCCTCCCCCGCGCAGCCGGGGGAGGTGGCGAGCCCCAGCGAGCCGGAGGGGGCCCTATCCGTTCGCCGCCGCCCCCAGCAGGCTCCCCGCGTCCAGGATCAGCGCCGGCCGCCCGTCGGAGAGGATCGTCGCGCCCGAGAAGAGGCGCAGCGTGTCGCTGGTGGCGTCGAACTGCTTCACCACGATCTCCTGCTGGCCCAGGAGCGCGTCCACCTCGATCCCCACCCGCTGCTCGCCCACCTCCAGGATCACCGCCGCGCGCTTGGGCCCCTCCGGCGGCGCGCCGTTGGTGCGCAGGATCGAGCGCATGGCGTGCAGCGGCACCACCTCGTCGCGGATGAAGGCCACCGTCTTCCCCTTCACCGTGCCGACCTCGTCGGGGAGGAGCTGGATCGTCTCGCCCACGTGCGTGAGCGGGAGCGCGTACGTCTCCCCGCTCTGGCGCACCAGCAGGGCGCGCACGATCGCCAGCGTCTGCGGGAGCTGCAGCGTCATTTGCGTCCCCTCGCCCGCGCGGCTCTCGATCTCCAGCAGCCCGCCGAGCGCCCGGACGCGCGTGGCGACGACGTCGAGCCCCACCCCGCGCCCCGACACGTCCGTCACCGTCTCGGCGGTCGAGAAGCCGGGGCGCACGATCAGGCGGTGCACCTCCTCGTCGCTCATCGCCTCGGCCTCCTCGCGGGAGACCAGGCCCGTCTGCGTCGCCTTGCGCAGCACCTTGCCGCGCTGGATGCCGCGGCCGTCGTCCTCCACCCGGATCAGGATGCGCGAGCGCTCGCGGCTGGCCAGCAGGCGCAGCGTCCCCGTCTCGGGCTTGCCGGCCGCGCGGCGCTCCTCCGGCGTCTCGATCCCGTGGTCCAGGGAGTTGCGCAGCAGGTGCACCACGGGGTCGCCGATCTCGTCGAGCATCGAGCGGTCCAGCTCGATCTCCTTCCCCTCGATCACGAAGTCGACCTTCTTCCCCAGCGCCCGCGCCGCGTCGCGCACCAGGCGGGGGAAGCGGTCGAACACCTGCGACACCGGCGCCATGCGGGCGCGCATGATCTCGTCCTGCAGCTCGCCGATCAGCCGCGACGCCTGGTCCACGCTCTCGGCCAACTCGGCCTCGGCGCCCGTGGCGAGTCTCCGCAGCCGGTCGCGCACGATCACCAGCTCGCCCACCTGGTTCATCAGCGCGTCCAGCCGGCGCAGGTCCACGCGTAAGCTGCGCACCCGCCCCGCCGCGCCCACCGCCACCCGGCCGCCCGCGCTCTCCTGCGCCTCCTCCTCCGCCGCCGGCGCGGAAGCGACCGGCGCATCGGGCCGGTGCTCGACGACCTCCACCTCGTCCACCTCGCCCACGGAGAGGAGCGCGTCGCGCACCTCGTCCCCGGGGTTCGGGGTGCGCAGCACGAAGCGCACGACCCCCGCGAAGTCGGCCGCGTCGAAGGTGGCCTCGGCGGGCTCCACGCCGCTCACCTCGCCCAGCTCGCGCGCCCGGCGCAGCGCCATGAACGCGCGCACGCCCGGCAGCAGCGCGCCGCGGGCCACGGCGACGCGCACGCGGAGCGCCTCCTGCTGCGGGTGCGCGGCCACCTCCACCGTGCCGGGGTCGCCGTCGTCGAGCGAGACCTCGGGGGCGTAGTAGTCGAAGGCGCGGTCGTCGCCGGCGGCCGCGCGTAGGCTGGTGAGCAGCGCCTCCAGGTCGGGCTCCTCGTCGGCCTCCTCGACCGCCGCCTCGATCGCCTTCTCCAGCGCATCGCACGCCTGGAAGAGGAGGTCGATGGTCTCGGGCGAGGCGTCGGCCTTCCCCTGCCGGATGCGGTCCAGCAGGTTCTCCATCTCGTGGGAGAGGTCGGCCACGGGCCGGTAGCCCATGGTGGCGCTCATCCCCTTGATGGTGTGCACGGCGCGGAACACCCCCTCCACCGCCTCCCGCGAGCCCGGGTCGCTCTCCAGGCTCAGCAGGAGGTGGTTGATCGTCGAGACGTGCTCGCGCGACTCGGAGAGGAAGAGCTCCGCGTACTGGGACAGCTCCATGGGCGGGGTTACATCCTTGGAAAGTCCTTAGTCCTGAGTCCTCAGTCCTTAGTGAGCGGGTACTAAAGCTAAAGCACTAAGGACTAAGCACTAAGGACTAACGGGGTTCAGCCGAGGACTCGCTGCACGGCCTCGAGCACGCGCGAAGGCTGGAAGGGCTTCACCACGAAGTCCCGGGCGCCGGCCTGGATCGCCTCGATCACCAGCGCCTGCTGCCCCATGGCGCTGCACATCAGGATCTTGGCGTTCGGGTCCTCCTTGATGATCTCGCGCACGGCGTCGATCCCGCCCATGTCGGGCATCACGATGTCCATCGTCACCAGGTCGGGCTTGTGCTGGCGGTACTTCTCCACCGCCTGCAGCCCGGTCTCGGCCTCGGCCACGATCTGGAAGCCGGCCTGGGTGAGGATGTCGCCGATCATCGTCCGCATGAAGATGGCGTCGTCGCAGATCAACACGGTTTGACTCATCGAGCCTCCGGTCTCAGGGGCGGATGGGTTGGAAAGTCACGGGGCCGGGTCAGGCCAGGATGCCGGCGAAGAGCTCGTCGGGGTCCACCGCGACGAAGATCTCCTCGTCCACCTCGCCCACGCCGCGCAGGTAGGCACGGTCCACCCTCAGGGAGCGCAGCGTCTCGGCCGAGGTCTCCAGCGAGCCCGGGTCCACGCTGGCGATGCGCGCCACCTCCTCCACCGCCATCCCCACCAGCTTCCCCTGGTGCTCCACGATCACGATGCTGTGGTCGGGGTGGCGCCGGGCGGGGGGGAGGTTCAGGCGGGCGCCCAGGTCCAGCACGGTGACGATGCGCCCGCGCAGGTTGATCAGCCCGCACACGTGCGCGCCGCTCCCGGGGAGCGGGGTGTAGGGGCGGCTGGGGATGATCTCGCGGATGCGGTCGATGGGGATCCCGAAGCGGTGCCCGTCCACGACGAACAGCACCATGCGCTCGGGCTCGACCACCTCGTCGGCCGCCACGGCGGCGGCATCGGCTTCGGTGTCGGTGTGGAGCATTGCCGGCCTGGGGGGAGACTCCGCTCGGGGAGGTGAGCGGAACAGTATAGCGGGGGCACCTTTGCGGGTCAAGCAACGGCCCCGTGCACACCGGGACCGCGAGGGTGCCAGGGTGCCGCGCCGGTGCCGCCATTTCCGCGGCGCGTCAGGCAGCGTGCGGATGTCGTGGAGAGGCGAGCGCAAAACATCCGGCGCATGAGGCCGCGATGACGATCCCGTACGACGCAAAGGCGGGCTGGCACAAAAACTTACAGCGCAAGCCGCCCCTGCGAAAATTTATTACGACATGACCCGGCCTCGTCACCCGGCGCCGTCGTGACGGCGCTGGTGTGGAAGGCCATCCATCGCCGCCCCCGGCAGGTGATCCCCGATCTCCAGGCTCGGCCGCTTCTCCAAGCGCGGGGTTTGCAGTCGAAGCGGATGCGACCGGGCCCTCCCTGGCCAGGGGACGCGTCCCGATCGTGGTACGGGAGATCTCTGCGTCGCCGGCTTGCGGCCTCTTCCAGCCCCTGAACCAACGCGCCATGTGCCGTCAACGCGTTCCGCTGCTGGCGATCGTCGCTCTCCTGGCGCTGGCGAGTGCCGGGGGTCTGGCGCAGGAGAGCCCGCGGTTCAGCGGTGCCTGGACGCTCGACCCGGAGCAGAGCGACGACATCGACGCGAAGATCAACGCGTCGATCGCGGGGATGAACTTCGTCGTGCGCCAGGTCGCGCGCTCGCGGCTGCGGACGACGAACGTCCCCTACCCGCGGCTGATCTTCTCCTTCGACGAGAATGTCAGCGTAGACATGCCGGGGTACCCGTCCGTCTCGAGCCCGGCGAACGGGCAGCCGGTATTCTGGCACCGCCGGACGGGCCGCCCCTGCACCGAGATGCGAGACGCCTGCGTGGTGGTGACGACCACGTGGGAGGACCAGGCGCTGGTGCAGACCTTCCGTTCGGAAGACGGCCAGCGCCAGAACGTCTTCACGGTGAGCCCGGACGGCACGAGGCTGACGATGGTGGCTACGATGACCAGCCCTCGCCTGTCGGCGCCGCTCGTCTACCGGCTCGTCTACACGCGGTCGCCGTAAGGACGCACCGCCCGGCCTGGGGAGCGCTCCGACGCGCTTCGTCTCGCCTCGATCAGGGATTCCGCCGTACGCCGCCCGCGCGCATCAACGCCGCGCCGCCGCCCACGACCGGCACCGTGAACGACGTCCCCGCGAGATCCACCGTCAGCCGTGTTCCCGCCCTCGGCCAGAGCGTGAACTCCGGGTCGCTCGACATGATCATGATCCCGAGCTGCCTCCCCGCCGGGATGACCTGGTCGTCCGGCTCGAGATCGAAGGTCAGGTCGTAGTACCTCCCCGGGACGAGCGGATCACCGCGGCGCTTCGACTCGTAGACGCCGCCGCGCGTGAGCGACGCGTGGTTCTGGATGTCGGCCCACCCGCGCGTCACCACGCCGGCGCGGCTGGCGGCGCCGATCCGGGTCGAGTCGTAGGGCAGGGTCACGAGCCACACGCTGAGATTCGCCGCGGGCCGGTCGGCGGCTACGCGTATGGTGACGCGCGGCGTGCCGGAGATGCGCAGCGAATCCGTCAGGGGCGCCGTCGCGAAGAGCAGGCGATGGGCCGAGCGTGGCGCGCCGGCACTGGCGCTGCCGGTGACGGCGGCGTCGTCGACGATGGAGTCGAGCCCTCGCGAGGGCTGGAGGGCGAGCGGGGCGATGCCGTTGCCGCCATCCGTGGGATAGAGCCGGACGGGCGCCGACCCCGGCACCGGGAACGACGCGAACGGAACCGGCGCCGGCATCGCACCACGCTGGCCCGACGCACGCGCCGCTGCAGCGGCCGAATCGGCGGCGGTGCTCGACACGATCCACACCGGCGGGTCGCGGCGGACGCCGTTGTCCACGCCGAAGAGGTAGTGCGTGAACCAGCGGTTCACCATGTCGGCGGGCGGATCGCCTCCGTGGCCGCCCTGGTGGAGGTACAGCGAGACGGGCAGTCCGGCCGCCTTCATCGCCTCGTAGATCCGCACGCTGTGCGACGGCATGACATTGAAGTCGTTGAGCCCGTGCGCGAGCAGCACCGCCGCCCGGATGTTCCGCACGTACGGCAGCAGCTCGCGCGCAGCCCAGAAGTCGTTGTAGTCGCCGGTCCTGCGGTCCTGCCCTGAGGCGAAGACGCCGCCCTTCCAGATGCGGTCGCACACGGTGCGCGTGGCGGGAGGGCCGCTGGCCACGAAGTCGTAGAGCACGTCCACGTCTTCGCCGAGATACCCACCCGGCGAGCGCACCAGCCCGTTCGAACGGTAGTAGTGGTAGTAGGACGTGTTCGCGGAGACCGGGATGACGACCTCGAGTCCCGCGACCCCCGTCGTCGCCGCGGCGAGTGGCAGCGTGCCCTCGTACGACGTGCCGATCATCCCCACCCTGCCCGTCGACCACGACGTCGCCGACACCTCCTCGGCGCCGTTCGGAGTCGTATAGCCTTTCGCGCGTCCGTTCAGCCAGTCGACGACGAACTTCATCGCGGTACGCTCCGGCGTGTCGCCCACCGTCACGCATCCCTGGGAGCGCCCGGTGCCCGGCGCATCCGAATGCACGACGGCAAAGCCACGCGGCACCCACGTACGCACGAGCTGGTTCGAGATGCGGGTGCGGGTCGAATCGTGCGGGGGGCCGAGCATCGAGCCGCGCGGCGGGGAGGGATCGCCCAGCTCCTGGCGCACGTTCCAGAACGCGGACGTGCGCGCGACGCCGGCGAAGTAGGGGCTCGACCCGTATACGACCGGCACCCTCAGGCCCTCGGTCTCCGTCTGGCGAGGCCGCGTCACCGCCACGTGCACGCGATCGCTGCGGCCGTCGCGGTCGGAGTCGAAGTCCGTTTCGACCCAGAGATTCTGGCGAATCCACTGCGCGGAATCGGCGAAAGCCGGAACGACCTGCGCCATGCCGTTCACGAAGACCGGTCCGGCGCGTTGCGCGTGCAGCGGCGCGGCGCAGGCCAGCATGAGCGCGGCGGCGATGCCGGCGCGGCGCGAGAGCCATTCAGTCATGGGCGCGTCTCAGTGGTGCTCGTTCAGCCGAGGGAAGACGGGAGCGACGGATACCCGGGCCGGGCAAGCGGGCGACGTGAAGGTTACCGATTCCGTGCCGGTGCGAAAGGGGGAGCAGAAGCGCCCGAGCTCGCCTGCTTCCCTTCCTGAGTGGTCAGCGCATCGCAGCCACCCCTGCCCGCGTGGGCGCAGGGCGAGGCGCAGAGCCGCCGGGCTGTCGTGGGATTCGTGGAAGTAGGCAGATCGGAGCGAACGGGTACATGCTCCCGGCCGCCTGTGCCAAGCCGGTCGCGATGGTGTCCGCGAGCCGGCCTGCCGGCAGCAGGATGGAATCAGGCGTGATCGTCCTCTGTGAACGGTGACGAGGACACCGGCGGCCTGTTGCGAACGACGGAAGGGACAACTCCGGCGGGGGATCAGCGCGGGGAATCACCCCGGCGTCAGACCCGCGCCCACGCCGCGGCGTCCGCCAGGTCCGGCGGCAGCGGCGACTCGAAGCGCATCGGCTCGCCCGTCGTGGGGTGGGTGAAGCGTAGCTCGGCCGCGTGGAGGAACTGGCGGGGGACGCGCCTGGCCAGCCCCGCCGCCCAGCCGCGCTCCGGCCCGCTCACCCCCCGCTCGCGCGCGGACGCGTAGGTGCGGTCGCCGACGACGGGGTGGCCCAGGTGCAGCAGGTGTACGCGGATCTGGTGCGTGCGTCCCGTCTCCAGCTCCGCGCGCAGCAGGTCGGCCGCCGGCCAGCGCTCCAGGCGGGAGAAGTGCGTCCGCGCCGGGCGCCCGTCCGGCACCACCGCCATCCGCTTGCGGTCCGTCGGGTGCCGCCCGATCGGCGCGTCCACCGTCATCTTTTCCTGCGGGAGGTGGCCCCAGCAGGCGGTGAGGTAGGCACGCCTGATCTGGCGACGCTTCAGCTCGTCGGAGAGGACGCGGTGCGCCTCGTCGTTCTTGGCGATGAGCAGCAGTCCCGAGGTGTCCTTGTCCAGCCGGTGCACGATCCCCGGCCTGAGCACCCCGCCGATCCCCGACAGGTCGCCCACCGCGTGCAGGAGCGCGTTCACCAGCGTCCCCGAGCGGTGGCCCGCGGCGGGGTGCACCACCAGGCCGGGCGGCTTGTCGATCACCGCCAGGTCGCGGTCCTGGTAGACGATGTCCAGCGGGATCGCCTCCGGGGCGACGTCCGAGGGCTCGGGCGGGGGGACGGCGACCGAGACGCGGTCGCCGGGGGCGGGGCGGTCCTTCTTCTTCGGGGCCGCGCCGTTGAGGCGGACGTGGCCCTCCTCGATCCACTGCGCGGCGCGCGAGCGGCTGACGCCGAGCCGCGCCGCCAGCCAGGCGTCGAGCCGGTCGCCGGAGGCCTCCTCCACGACCAGCTCGACCGTCTCCTCACTCCCCGGCGTCATCCGCGACGGGGTCCGCGGTGGGGTCCAGCTCGTGCTCGATCTTCTTCTCCTCGCGCCAGAGGCTGAAGGCCAGCATCAGCGCGCCCACCGTCACCGCGATGTCGGCCACGTTGAACACCGGCCAGCGCACGTCGCCCACCCCGAAGTCCAGGAAGTCCACCACCCCGCGCGAGGAGCGCACCCGGTCGATCAGGTTGCCGATCGCCCCGCCGGTGACCGAGGCGATGGCGATCAGGCGCAGCTTGTCGCCCCACGGCGTCCCGCGGTACATGAGCCAGAGGACGACGACCGCGACGGCGGCCAGCCCCATGAAGATCCACCGCGAGCTCTGGCCCAGGTTCAGCCCGAACGCCGCCCCGCGGTTGAAGATGTAGGTGAGGCGGAAGACGTCGCCCAGCACGGGCACCGGGTTGTAGAGCTGCAGCGAGCGCTCCACCACGAACTTGGTCACCTGGTCCAGCAGGATCACCCCGCCGACGGTGCCCAGGTACAGTCCGAGCTTGCGCCGCTCCGCGTCCGCCTGGCTCAGCGCCCGCGCCCCGCGCATGCTCTCCGTCATCACCGATTCAGTCATGCGTCGTCATCCAGAGTGGCTTGGAACCACACTTCGCACCTCGCACTTCGCACCGCGGTTTCGGGCGTGTCCCTCCGCTGCGCTCCGGGCCGGGCTGCGCGCGCCGTAGGGCACGATACGACCGTGCCCAACGGCGCCGGGCCCCCTCCGCGCCCAACCCCCGGCGCTCCGGGGTCCCGGCCCTGTCGGGCGCGCATCCCTCACGCGGGTCTCCGTCGTGAGGATGAAGTTCCGTAGCGGGCATGCGAGTCCGTGCGAGGGTGGCGCCGGCACATCGCCCGCCGCTCGCGCACCTGCCGGCATCCATCGGTCGAGGCAGGCCTCGACCCTACGAAACTGCCCCCCGCACCAATCCCGTCGAGCCCACCCTCTCCCAGACCTGGGAGAGGGTTGCCGCTCCAGGGCGGCGGGTGAGGGCTGCCGCGGCGGCGCCGAAGCCGGGCTACGATCCTCCCCCGCCCGGCTCCACCCGCGCCAGCGCGATGGTCGCCGGCACCCCGTCCAGGTCCACCTCGCGGACGGCCTCGTACCCGTGGAAATCGGTGGTCGATCCGATCTCCAGCTCCACCGCCAGCGTCTCGCGCTTGACCAGCTCGCCGAAGGCGCGCATGGCGTCCAGCAGCTCGCCGTCGCCGAACACGCCCAGGCGGATGCGGTCCTGCACCTGGAGCCCACTCTCCTTGCGCAGCTTCTGGACCCGGTTCACCACCTCGCGGGCGATCCCCTCCCAGCGCAGCTCCTGGGTGATGACGGGGTCGAGCGCCACCGTGAAGCCGTCCGACGACTCCACCACGAAGTCGCCCTTCGCCAGCTGCACCACCTCCAGGTGCTCCGCGGCCAGCTCCACCGCCTGCCCGTCCGCCTGCACCGCGAGCGGCTCGCCGCGGCGGAAGCCGGCCAGCGCCGCCGAGTCCAGCGCGCGGATGGCGTCGGCCACCCTGGGCGTCAGCTTCCCGAACGCCGCGCCCAGCGCCTTGAAGTTCGGCCTGGCGCTGAAGCTCACCAGCTCCTCCGCCTCGTGCATGAACTCCACGCGGTGCACGTTCAGCTCGTCGCGCAGGATCGCCAGCAGGTCCTCGCCCGTCTCCACCCCGGCCGGGATTACCGCGTAGAGCACCTCCAGCGGCTGGCGCACCTTGATCCCCTGGCGCCGCCGGCCGTCCGGCTCCACCACCTCCGCCTCCTCGCGCGCCGCCCGGCCCAGCGTCGAGAGCGTGCGCACCGCCTCCATCCCCCGCTCCAGCTCCCTGTCGATCCACGCGCGCTCGACCGCGGGGAAGTCGGCCAGGTGCACGCTCATCTCGTCGCCCGCCAGCGCGCGGTGCAGCCAGTCGGGGAGGAACGGGGCGATCGGCGCCATGAGACGCACGACCGTGACCAGCGCCTGGTGCAGCGTGGCGAACGCCGCCCGCGTGTCGGCCGCGTCGGCGCTCCCCCAGAAGCGGTCGCGCGAGCGGCGCACGTACCAGTTCGACAGCTCCTCCACCACGAACTCGGCGACGGCCCTCGTGGCGTGGGTGAGGTTGTAGCCTTCCAGGTCCTCCGTCACCTCCGCCGTCACCGAGGCCAGCCGCGAGAGGAGCCAGCGGTCCAGCACCGAGCGCTCCTCCGGCCGCGGGTCGTCCGCGCCCGGCGCCCACCCCTCCAGGTTGGCGTACAGGGCGAAGAAGCGGTACGTCTGGCGCAGCGTGTCGAAGGTCTTGCGCTGCACCTCGCGCACGCCCTCGGGGTCGAAGCGCTTGGGCAGCCAGGGGTGGCTCGAGGTGACCAGGTACCAGCGGATGGCGTCGGCGCCGAACTGCCCGATCGCCTCCATCGGGTCCACCACGTTGCCGCGGGACTTCGACATCTTCAGCCCCTCGGCGTCCAGGATCATGTCGTTGACCACCACGTTGCGGTACGACGGCCCCCTGCCCAGCAGCGTCGAGATCGCCAGCAGCGAGTAGAACCACCCGCGCGTCTGGTCGACGCCCTCGCAGATGAAGTCCGCCGGGAACTCCCGCACCTTCGGCCCGCCCTCGATCTTCTCCCGGTTCTCGAACGGGTAGTGGTGCCGCGCGAACGGCATCGCCCCGCTGTCGAACCACACGTCGATCACCTCGGGAGTCCGCCGCATCGTCCCGCCGCACCCGCCCTCCGGGCAGCCGAAGACGATCTCGTCGATCCCCGGCCGGTGCGGGTCGAAGCCCTCGGGGAGCCCCCCCGCCAGCCCGCGCAGCTCGTCGTACGAGCCCACGAAGCGCACGTGCTCGCGATTCGTCTCGCACACCCAGGCCGGCAGCGGAGTCCCCCAGTAGCGGTTGCGCGAGATCGCCCAGTCGACGTTGTTCTCCAGCCACTCGCCGAAGCGCCCGCTGCCGATCTCGGGCGGGAACCAGTTGATGCGCGCGTTGTTGCCGAGCAGCTCCTCGCGCAGCGCCGTGGTGCGGATGAACCACGAGTCGCGCGCCATGTACAGCAGCGGGCTGGAGCAGCGCCAGCAGTGCGGGTAGCTGTGCTCCTCCTTGCTGGAGCGGAAGACCATCCCCCGCTTCTTGAGGTCGATCACCAGGTCGGTGTCGGCGTCCTTCACGAACTTCCCGCCCACCAGCGGCAGGTCCGCCCGGAACGCGCCGCGGTCGTCCACCGGCTGGAGGACGGGGAGGCCGAAGCGCTGCCCCACCGCGTAGTCGTCGGCGCCGAACGCCGGGCTCATGTGCACGACGCCAGAGCCGTCCTCCGCGGTGACGAAGTCCGCCGGCACCACGTGCCACGCCCGCTCCGCCGCGTCCGGAGGCCCGTACTGCAGCGGGTCCACCCAGTCGAACGGCCGCCGGTAGCCGAGCCCGACCAGCTCGTCCGCCGCGAGCGTGCGGACGGCCGCCTCCTCGGACCCGAAGAGCGGCGCCACGCGGGCGCGGGCCAGGACCAGGCGGCGGCCCTCCCACTCCACCTCGGCGTACTGCAGCTCCGGGTGCACGGCGAGGGCGACGTTGGAGACCAGCGTCCACGGGGTGGTGGTCCACACCAGGAGCTCGCGCCCGTCCGGCTCCCCGTCGCGGCCGAGGACCGGCAGGGTGACGTAGAGCGACGGGTCCTTGACGTCCTTGTAGCCGAGGGCCACCTCGTGGCTGGAGAGGCCGGTGCCGCAGCGCGGGCAGTACGGCAGGATCTTGTGGCCGCGGTAGAAGAGCCCGCGGTCGGCGATCTGCTTCAGCAGCCACCAGACGGACTCGACGTAGTCCGGGTGGTAGGTGACGTACGGCCGCGAGTAGTCCAGCCAGTAGCCGATGCGCGCCGAGAAGCGCAGCCAGTCCTCCAGGTAGGTGGACACGCTCTCGCGGCACACCTCGTTGAAGCGGGCGATGCCGATCTCCTCGATCTCGCGCTTGCCGCTGATGCCGAGCCTCTTCTCCGCCTCGATCTCCACCGGCAGGCCGTGCGTGTCCCACCCCGCCATGCGCGGCACGTGGCGCCCCTGCATGGTGCGGAAGCGCGCGACCGCGTCCTTGAGCGTGCGGCTCAGGACGTGGTGGATGCCGGGGCGGCCGTTGGCGGTGGGCGGACCCTCGTAGAACACGAACGTCTCGCCGTCCGCGGTCTTCTCCAGGCTGCGGCGGAAGGTGTTCTCGGCCTGCCAGCGGGCGAGCACCTCCTCTTCCAGCTCGCCCGTGGTCTTCGGAAGCTCCGGGTATTCCCGCATCGGTTCGGCTGAACGAAAACGTCTCCGGCTGCTCTCGGCGAGCGGCCGGGCGGTGATGGACTGGCGGCGAATCCGGCAAATATAACGGGCGCGGCAAGCCGCGCCCGCGCGGGTCCGAGCCCCGCCCTGCAAGAACCGTTCGGGGGATGTCCGTCAGGGCTCGCGCCGGCCCTCGCGCACGAACGCGACGATCTCTTCCTTAGTCAGCCCGAGGTCGAGTCCTTCCACGTCAAGAGGTGATCCAGCCGCCTTGTCCGGTTGCAGCAAGAACATCTGCCCTCAGGATGACATCTCGAACGCGGAACCTGGTATCAGAGCGCCAGCCGGACGGCCAGGCTGCGCGCGTACGGCTGGAAGCCGAGCCGGTCCGCGATGGCGAGCGAGGGCGCGTTCGCCTCGAGCGTGCGGTACTGCGCCAGCAGCCCGCGCTCCACCGCCTCGGCGGCGATCCGGCTCACCGCCGCCGCGCCGAGGCCGCGCCCGCGGAAGGCGGGATGGGTCACGACGGCGATGTGCGCGATGGTCTCGCCCCACACCTCGTAGCCGGCGGCGGCGGCCAGCACGCCGTCCGCGAACACCCCCGCCACCGGACCGTCACTCAACTCGCTCCCGCCGTGCTCCCACTCCTCCGGCATGCAGGCGCGGCGGAGCACGTCGAGGGCGTCGGCGTCGTCGGGCGCCAGGAGACGGGTGCCGGGATCGGGCGGGAGAGGCCGGAGCGTCCCGGCATCGGCGTAGCGGATCGCCGCCGGGCCGACGACGGCCTCGACGCGAGCTCCGAAGACGGCGCGCCAGCGGGCCTCGTCGCCCAGGCCGTCCCGCGCCGCGGCGGCCGCCGGCTCCCCGTGCGAATCGACCAGCGAGCGAGGGAGGGAGACGATCGGTGCCGCGCCGAATGAGTGGAGGTAGGCGCCGGCGAAGTCGGCCAGCTCCGGGGAGTGCGGGAGGACGAGCGGCTCGGCCGGGCGGAGCCGCTCGGGCGCGCACCCGAAGACGCGCGCCCAGTACGCGTCCGCCGCGGCGCGCGCCGGTGCGGAGAGCATCTACTGCCGCCTGGGAGCGTCCGGCAGGCGGCTGCAGGTCTCCATCATCATCTCGCGCTCGGCGTCGGACTTGGAGCGCGCCTGGGCCACGCAGTCCGAGTACCGCTGCCCGGCCGGCGAAGCGCGCGAGGGGCGGTCGGCCTCGGAGCGGACGATGGGCGTGGGCGCCCCGCCAGGCTGCGGCTGTGGCATCACCGACTCCGGCAGGGCGTCCGCGGCCTCGGTGCCGGGCGCCGGACCCGTCTGCGGCCCGGCCTGCGGGACGGGGTTGCCCGGCGGCGCCAGCGTGGTGTCGACGTCGTCCCCGCCCTCCGCCGCGCCGCCGTCCCCGCCGCACGCCGCCGCAGCGAGGATGAGGGCGAGCGCGCACCACCGGAAGTATCGTCCGTTCATACGAAGTGCGAAGTGCGAAGTGCGAAGTGCGAAGTGCGAAGTGCGAAGTGCGAAGTGCCCAGTGCCCAGTGCCCAGTGCCCGGTCCAGGTGGTTACTGGGCACTTGTACCTGGGCACTGGGCACTGCGGGATTCACATCCGCGCCACCACGCCCTCCACCAGCCGCGTCAGGTTCGGCTCGGCGGCGTTGGCGGTGGCGATGATCCGCTCGATGCTCGCCTCCTCCAGCGCGTCGGGGAGGCAGGCGTCGGTGATGATGGAGAGGCCCATCACCCGCATCCCCCCGTGGCGGGCCACGATCACCTCGGGGACGGTGGACATCCCCACCACGTCGGCGCCCATCACCCGCAGCATGCGGTACTCGGCGCGCGTCTCCAGGTTGGGTCCGGGGACGGCCACGTAGACCCCCGTGCGCAGCGGGATCCTGAGCTCCAGCGCCACCTCCTTCGCCAGGTGCTGGAGGTCCAGGTCGTACGGCTGGCTCATGTCGGGGAAGCGCGGGCCCAGCGCGTCGTCGTTGGGGCCGCACAGCGGGTTGTCGCCCAGCAGGTTGATGTGGTCCGCGATCAGCACCAGGTCGCCCGGCGTCCACAGCGGGTTCATCCCCCCGCAGGCGTTGGAGACCACCAGCGCGCCCGCCCCCAGCGCCCGCATCACCCGCACGGGGAAGGTGACCTCCTGGAGGGTGTAGCCCTCGTAGCGGTGGAAGCGGCCCTGCATGGCCACCACCGCCTTCCCGCCCAGGCGCCCCAGCAGGAGCCGCCCCGTGTGCGACTCCACCGTCGAGAGCGGGAAGTGCGGCAGCTCCTCGTAGGGGATCGCCGTCTCCACCTCGATGCGCGCGGCCAGCGCGCCGAGGCCCGTCCCCAGGATGATCCCCACCTCCGGCGCGAGCGCGCTGCGGGCGCGCACCGCCTCCACCGCCTCGGCGATGCGCGCCGCGAGCGAGCCGGTCGTCGTCTCCGTCACGGACTAGACCCCTTCCTCGTCCAGCGCCTCCGCCCGGTCCACCTCGGCGTCGAGCCGCGAGATCGTGGTGGTGCGCTCCTCCTCCTGCTCGATCTCCACCAGCTGGCGCTCCACCAGCGCGCGGAAGAGGCGCAGGAAGCGCACGCGCTGCGCCTGCACCCGCCGGAGCGCCTCCAGCGCCAGCGTCACCTGCCGCTTGGCGTCGGCGATGATGCGCTCGCCCTCGGCGCGGGCCTCGCGCATGGCCAGGTCCGCCTCGCGCTGGGCCTGCTCGCGCATCCCCTCGCGGATCTGCTGGGCGCTGACCAGCGCGTCGTTCATGGCCCGCTCGCGCTCGCGGTACTCGGTGATCGCCTCGGCCATCGAGGAGACCCGCGTGTTCAGCGCGCTGTTCTCGCGGACCAGCTCCTCCATGCGGGCGACCACCTCGTCGAGGAAGTTGTCGACCGCCTCGGGGTCGTAGCCCCGCATCACGCGGCGGAAGTCGCCCTTCTTCTTGCGTACGTCGAGCGGCGTCAGGTCGATCATGCCCCCCGCTCCCCGAAGATGCTGGAGCCGACGCGGACGAGGGTGGCCCCCTCCTCCACGGCGATCTCGTAGTCGTTGCTCATTCCCATCGACAGGTGCCGGGCCCGGAAGCCGGGGAGCTGCCGCCCGGCGTCCTCCGCCAGCTCCCGTGTCCTGCGGAACGCGCGGCGGATCGCGCCCTCGTCGTCCGTGAACGGCGCCATCGTCATCAGCCCCGCCACCTCGATCCCCGGCAGAAGGGCGATGCGGCCCAGCGCGTCCACCAGCTCCTCCGGCTCGAAGCCGCCCTTGGTCTCCTCGCCCGAGGCGTTCACCTGCGCCAGCGCGCGGACGGTGGTGCCGGCCTTCGCCGCGGCGGCGGAGAGGGCCTCGGCCAGGCGCAGCGAGTCGAGCGAGTGCAGCAGGTCGAAGAGCGGGAGCGCCTTCGCCGCCTTGTTGCGCTGCAGGTGGCCGATCAGGTGCCAGCGGACGGCGCCGCGGCCCACCTCGGCCACCTTCTCCTCCATCTCCTGCACGCGGTTCTCGCCCACGTCGGCCACGCCCGCGGCGATGGCCGCCCGGACGACCTCCGGCGGGTGCGTCTTGGTGACGGCGACGAGGGTGACGGGGTCGGTGCGCCCGGCGCGCTCCTTCGCCCGCTCGATCCGCTCCCTCACCTCCGCGACCCGCGCCGCCAGCACGTCCGTTTCCATGGCGAAGGATTGTACGCCCCGGGCGGGGGCGGAGCAAGCCGACGCGAGGTGTTCGCCCGGTGGCGGATCTCGCACGGGAGCTTCCGGTGACGCGGATCGGCTCGCTAACTTACCGTGCGTCTGCCGCCCGCAACCTACAAGAGGAGAGTCCAATGCCCCTTACAGCCGACCAGATTAACGGACTGACGGCCGCGCAGCTTACCGAGGCTGCGCTGCGTCTCCCGGAGGAACAGCGGGAAGCCATCGTGGACGCGTTGCTTGCCAGTCTGGTGGATCAGGAGCTCGATGCTGCCCAGGTCGCGGAGCTCGAGCGCCGTAGCGAAGAACTCCGTACGGGGAAAGTCAAAGGCATCCCGGCCGAAGAAGCCCTCCGCCAACTCGACGAAATCGCTCGGTGAAGCCAGTCATACTCCATGACGAAGCGCAGGCGGAGCTGAAGGACGCGGTTCGATTCTATCGGAAAGAGAATCCTGGCCGGGCGAAGAGATTCGCGGCGGACGTGCGTGCAGCGCTCGCCCGCATCAAGCGCAACCCCGAAACCGGGTCTCCCGACGAATGGGGGTTCAGGAGAAAGTACGGCTACCGGTTCCCCTACACGCTCATTTATCGCATTGAGAGCGAGCGAATCCACGTCCTCACCGTGATGCACCAGCGGCGCGATCCAGATTACTGGCTACACCGGCTCTGAGATGAGATCCCGTGGGCGCGTACGATTGGGATGCTGGAAAGAGGCGGCGTTCACACGTGAGTTGGGAGATGCCGCTCGGCAGGAGCAGTTGATCCGGATGTTCGATCGCGCTGCCAAGGACGTCAACGCGGAAGACTATGCTGAGCGCGGAAGCGCCTGCTGGACGCGTTTGCTCATCGAAACTGAGTAGACGGGGCGATTTTCCTCACGACGTGACCCGCGGCGCGGCGGCGGGGGCGGAGGGGAGGTGGCCGGCGTTGAGGACGTGCTGGAGCTGCTCGGGGGTCAGGCCGCGCTGCAGGCGGCCGCGGTGCGCCACGGAGATGATCCCCGTCTCTTCCGACACCACCACCACCAGCGCGTCGGTCTCCTCCGAGAGCCCGAGCGCCGCGCGGTGCCGCGTCCCCAGGCTCCTGTCGGTGACGGGGAACTGCGTGAGCGGGAGGATCACCCCCGCGGCCACGATGTCGTCGCCGCGCACGATCACGGCGCCGTCGTGCAGCAGCGAGTACGGGGTGAAGATGTTCACCAGCAGCGGCGACGAGACGCGCGCCTCCAGCGCCGTCCCGCTCTCGGCGTACTCCCCCAGCCCCACCTCCTGCTCGATGGCGATGATGGCGCCCGTCTTGTCGCGCGAGAGCTCCTCCACCGCCTCGGCCACCTCTTCGGCCGCGTAGCGCTGCTCGGCGCGGTTGAACACGCGGAAGAGGCGGTTCTGCCCCAGGCTGGCCAGCGCGTTCCGGAGCTCCGGCTGGAAGACGATGAGCGCCGCGATCACCCCGAAGTTGAAGAGCGTCTGCAGCAGCGTCTCCAGCAGGGTGAAGTTGAGGATGCGCGAGACCACGTAGACGCCCACCAGCAGGAAGCCGCCCAGGAGCATCTGGATCGCCCGCGTGCCGGCGAACACCAGCAGGATGCGGTAGATGACCGCCGCGACGATCAGGATCTCCAGCAGGTCCTTCCAGCCGGGGACCAGGAAGCCGAGGCGCTCCAGCAGCTCGCTCACGCCCCCTCCGCCGCCCGGAAGACCGCCTCCGCCACGTCCAGCGCGTGGCGCGCCGCCCGCACCTCGTGCACGCGGAAGATCCGCGCGCCCCGCGCCAGCCCCGCCACGCACGCCCCCACCGTCCCCGCGTCGCGCTCCTCCGCCGGGATGCCTCCCAGCAGCCGCCCGATGAACGCCTTGCGCGAGGGCCCCAGCAGCACGGGCCGCTCCAGCCGCCGGCGCAGCACGTCCAGGCGCGCGATCAGCTCCAGGTTCTGCTCCGCCGTCTTGGCGAAGCCCACCCCCGGGTCCACCACGATCCGCTCCGCCGCGATCCCCGCCGCCAGCGCCCGCCCGAGCGGCCCCGCCAGCTCCTCCGCCACGTCCTCGGCCACGTCCCGGTAGTCGGTCAGCGTCTGCATGGTCTCGGGCGTGCCGCGCATGTGCATCAGCACCAGCCCGGCGTCCGTCGAAGCGACGGCGCCGGCCATCTCCGGGTCGGCGAGCGCCGAGACGTCGTTGACCGCGTCGGCCCCCGCCGCGAGCACTTCGCGCGCCACCGCCGCCTTGCGCGTGTCCACCGAGACGGGGAGGTCCAGCTCCGCCTTCACCCGCTCCAGCACCGGGAGCACCCGCGCCAGCTCCTCGTCCGCCGGCACGCCGCCCGAGCCGGGCCGCGTGGACTCGCCGCCCACGTCGAGCAGGTCGGCGCCCTCCCGGGCCAGCTGCCGCGCGCGCGCGAGGGCCGGCCCCGCGTCGCGGAACCGGCCCCCGTCGCTGAAGCTGTCGGGCGTGACGTTCAGGACCCCCATCACCAGCGGGCGCTCGAGCGAGAGCGTCCGCCCGCGCAGGACCCAGACGTCGTCGCGCGACCGAGCTTCCGTCATGGTACGAGGTACGGGGTACGTGGTGCGGAGCCGTGTTTCGCGAAGGTAGCGCACGCCGGTCCGCGCCGCCACCTCAGCCCACACGTACCTCGTACCCCGTACCCCGTACCGCCGTCACGCAAGCCGCGGCTTGAGCTCCACCTGCCCCGGCGCGCGGTCGCGGGCCGCCGCGGGGAGCGGCTCGGGCGCGGGGAGCGGCGCGCCGGTGCGGAAGGGCGGTAGCTCCTTCCCGGCGGCCAGCGTCTCCGCGTCTTCCCGGGTCAGCGTCTCGCGCTCCAGCAGCGCCGCGGCCATGCGGTGCAGCAGGTCCAGGTGCTCGCTCAGCACGTCCTTCGCGCGGGCGTAGGCGCCGGTGATCACCCGCGAGATCTCCTCGTCCACCAGCTGCGAGGTGCGCTCCGACACGGTGCGGCGGTGGCCCAGGTCGCGCCCCAGGAACACCTCGGTCTCGTTGTCGCTCACCAGGATCGGGCCCACCGCGTCGGAGAGCCCCCAGTGCGTCACGTAGTTGCGCGCGATGGTGGTGGCGCGCTGGATGTCGCTCTGCGCCCCCGTGGTCACCCGCTCGCGGCCGAACACCAGCTCCTCGGCCACCCGCCCGCCGTACGCCATCACCAGGCGCGCCTCGATCTGCCGCCGGGTGAGCGAGACGCGGTCGTCCTCGGGAAGCGTGAACGCCAGCCCCAGCGCCTGCCCGCGGGTGACGATCGTCACCTTGTGCAGCGGGTCGTTCCCCTCGACCTTCATGGCGCAGATGGCGTGGCCCGCCTCGTGGTACGCCGTGAGCCGCTTCTCCTCCTCCTTCATCACCAGGCTGCGGCGCTCGGCGCCCAGCATCACCTTGTCCTTGGCGTCCTCCAGGTCCGCCATGTAGACCATGTCCTTGTTGCGCCGGGCGGCCAGGAGCGCGGCCTCGTTGACCAGGTTGGCCAGGTCGGCGCCGCTCATCCCCGGCGTGCCGCGCGCCAGCACGGGCACGCTCACGTCGGAGGCCGTGGGCACCTTCTTCAGGTGCACGCGCAGGATCCCCTCGCGGCCGCGCACGTCGGGGCTGTCGACCACCACCTGCCGGTCGAAGCGCCCGGGGCGCAGCAGCGCCGGGTCGAGCACGTCGGGGCGGTTCGTCGCGGCGAGGAGGATGACGCCCTCGTTCGACTCGAAGCCGTCCATCTCCACCAGCAGCTGGTTGAGCGTCTGCTCGCGCTCGTCGTGGCCGCCGCCGAGCCCCGCGCCGCGGTGGCGCCCCACGGCGTCGATCTCGTCGATGAAGATGATGCAGGGTGCGTGGGCCTTCCCCTGCTCGAAGAGGTCGCGCACACGGCTGGCGCCCACGCCCACGAACATCTCCACGAAGTCCGAGCCCGACATCGAGAAGAAGGGGCGCCCCGCCTCGCCGGCCACCGCGCGGGCCAGCAGCGTCTTCCCCGTCCCCGGCGGGCCCACCAGCAGCGCGCCCTTGGGGATGCGCCCGCCCAGGCGGCTGAAGCGCTTGGGGTCCTTGAGGAACTCCACGATCTCCTGCAGCTCCTCCTTGGCCTCGTCGCACCCGGCCACGTCGTCGAAGGTGACCTTGGGGGTGTCGCCGGTGAGGAGCTTCGCCTTGCTCTTGCCGAACTGGAACGCCTTGTTCCCGCTCGCCTGCATCTGGCGGAAGATGAACACCCAGAAGCCGATGAGCAGGAGCCACGGCAGGAGCCCGCGCACCATCACCCACCAGTTCATGTCCTCGCGCCGGGCACTGACCACCACCTGCGCGTTCCTCAGGTCCTCCTGCAGCTTCTCGTCGAACTGGCCGAAGGGCAGGACCACGCTGAAGCGCCGGATCGGGCCCTTGCGGCCGTTGATGGCGTTCTTCAGCACCCCGTACGCCTTCTGCCCCGCCACGATGGTGACGCTGTCGACGTTGTTGGCGGCGAGCTGGGCCTTCAGCTGCGAGTAGTCGATCTCCTGCGTCTGGCGCGGCCCGTTGGTGAGCTGCACCAGCAGGATGGAGATCACCACCAGCAGCGCCCAGAAGCTGGCGGTGCGGGTGATCCGGCCCCAGCGGGGCCCGGTCGGGGGAGCTTCGTTGCGTTCGGCCATCTTCACCTTCTTGGGCGTCCTCCCGCGCTCGGCGGCCTCACGATGGGAGGCTGCCGATGAACGGGAGGTTGCGGTAGTCTTCGGAGTGGTCCAGCCCGTAGCCGATCAGGAACTCGTGGGGGGCGTCGAAGCCCACCCAGCGGGGCTCGCGGATCAGGCTGGTGGCGATGTGCTTGTGCAGCAGGGTGCAGATCTCCAGCGACGCGGGGCCGCGCTCCTCGAGCACGGGGATCAGGCGCGAGAGCGTGGTGCCGCTGTCGACGATGTCCTCCACCAGGATCACGTGCTTCCCGGCGAACTCGGCGTTGGGGTCGTAGAGGAGCTGCACGTGCCCCGAGCTGGTGGTGCCGCTGCCGTAGCTGGAGGCCACCAGGAAGTCCACGTGCAGCGGGCGGGTGATCTCGCGCACCAGGTCGCTCAGGAAGATGAACGACCCCTTGAGCAGCCCCAGCACCAGCAGCTTCTCGCCGTCGGGATAGGCGGCCGAGATCTCGCGGCCCATCTCGCGCACGCGCGCGGCGATCCGCTCTTCGCTGTAGACGATGCGGGAGAGCGCGCGGCCGCCGGTGCGGGCGAGGGTCAGGTCCGTGTCAGGCATCGTCGAGGTCGAGGGTGAGTGCCCGCTCTCCGGGGCGGGGCGGCGCCACCGCCTGCCCGATCCCCGCCACCCAGAGCACGGCGCCCGCGGCGTCGGCCAGCACGGCGGCGCGGGAGCGGGCCGAGCGGGGGACGCGCGCCTGGTTGAACAGCTTCTTGAGCGTCTTCGTCCCGCCGGGCGTCCGCATCCGGTCTCCCGGGAGCCAGCCGCGCAGGAAGAGCGGCCCGTCCACGCGGTCCCGCGGCAGCACCGGCCGGTCCGCCGCGGGCCTGCCGCCGTTCCAGACGTCCGTCCGCCACTCGGCCCGCCGCTCGCGCCCGCCGATCAGGCACGTTCCCCGGCCGCTGTCGCCCTCGATCAGCAGCGGCCGGTCCGGCGGCCGGTCCTGGCCCGTGCGCTCGACGCGGGCGGCGCCGAACTCGGTGGAGACGCGGACGCCGCCGGGGAGGAGGAGGTGCCTGCCGCTGGGTGCCCGGCAGATAAACCGAAGCGCCGAGCGGGTTCCCGTCCGGTCCAGGACGATCCCGTAGCGGCGCAGGACGCCGCGCAGCAGCCGCGCGGCCACGGCCGAATCATAACCCGCAAGTGCTTCGCGGACAAGAACGAGCGCCCCGTCTTCCTCGCGCGCGAGGCCCGCGGCGGCCCCGGCCAGGAGCCGCTCCCACGTCGCTTCCTCCTCGCGCGCCAGGGCGGCGAGGCGCACCAGGCTCCTCCGCGCGCCCGGGGCCACGCGCTCGGCCAGCGGGAGGAGCTCGTGGCGGATGCGGTTGCGCGCCGGCCCGGCCAGGCGGTTGGTGGGGTCTTCGCGCCAGCGCAGCCGGTGCGCGCGGGCGTAGCGCCTGAGCTCCGCGCGCCAGAAGGGAAGGAGCGGGCGGACGAGCCCGCCCGGGTCGCTCGCGGGGATCCCCGCCAGCCCCGCGATCCCCGTCCCCCGCAGCACGCGGAAGAGAACCGTCTCGGCCTGGTCGTCCGCGTGGTGCGCGGTGGCCAGGTGCGTGGCGCCGACCTCTTCTTTCGCGGCGCGGAGGAACTCGTAGCGCGCGTCCCGCGCCTCCTCCTCGGTGCGCAGCGCCCGATCGCTCCTGCGGGCGAGGAGGGAGACGCCCCACGAGGCGCAGAGGCCGGCCGTCCAGCGCGCGTCGGCGTCGCTGCCGGGGCGCATGGCGTGGTCGAAGTGCGCGGCGGAGACCGCGACGCCCAGGTCGGCCGCGGCGAAGCGCAGCAGGTGGAGGAGGACCACGGAGTCCGCCCCGCCCGAGAGCGCCACCAGCACGTGCGCGTCGCCGCGCGCGAGGCCGAGCCGCTCCAGGTTCGCCCGAAAGCGCTCCGCCAGCGAGGGAGGGTTCCGCATGCGCCGAAGCCGGGGGATCAGAGGAAGCCCGGCGGGAAGTTAACGAGAGGGAACGCGCGGGAGAACGGTGGGATGCGGCCGGCGTCCGCGCGCCGCGGCAGCCTCCCACCCCGCCGGACGGGCCGACCCGCACTCTGGCTGCTTCGCGAAGGTCTCCGGACGCAAAATGAGCGGCATTCCGGATGTGGCGGCGCTACCTTGCTTCTGTGCGGGAAAGTCCTGCGCGCGAACGTCAACCTACCTTCACCGGAGGAAGCAAGATGAAGCTCCGCGTCGCCGCCGCATCGCTCCTGCTCGTGCTCGCCGCTGCCGCGTGCACAGGCGAAAACCCGGTCGGATCCCAGGTGTCACCATCCCCCGCGGCGAAGGAGGCCGGCAACTGGATGGGAAGCGATCACTGACCCCCATCTCTTCGGGAGCGGCTCGCGCGCGGCGGCTGAACGGCGGCCGCGCGTCGCTCCTTTACGCCCGCAGTCCCAGGTCCGACCACGGGTCAGTCGAGGCCGGCCGCCCAGCGCGTCGGCTTCGCTGGAGTTCTGCGCCACTCGCGACGGCGTGGATGGACGCGAGGCGATTCCGACCTGAACACCCGCCCGGCGCTTTCCCCGCAAGCGCGCCACGCACCTCTCCCCACGCCCCGCCGGACGGGCAGACCGGCACTCTGGTTACTTAGCGAAGGTCCCCAGACGCAAAATGAGCGGCGTTCCAGGTGCGGCGGCACTATCTTGCTTCCGCGCGGGAAAGTCCTGCGCGCGAGGGTCACTTACTTTACCGGAGGAAGCAAGATGAAGCTCCGCATCATTACCGCATCACTTCTGCTCGTGCTCATCACAGCCGCGTGCAGAAGCGAAAACCCGGTTGGACCCCAGGTGGCGCCGTCGACCCCCGCAAAGGATGCCGGCGGGTGGTTGGGGAGCGGGCACTGATCCCCTGTCGTTTTCCGAGCGGTCGCGCGCGGCGGCGTGGCTACACCGCTGCCGCGCGCAATTCTCGCAGCGCCCGTAGAATGCCGCCGGCCAGCTCCGGCAACTGCTCGGTCGTGGGGAGCCCGGTGGGGTGAGGTTCCGGAGTCTGGAGATGTAAGCTGTCCAACAAGGATTCTGCTTCGAGGACCGTACGCCCTTCCTTTCTCTGGCGCGCGACTTCGAGTGCCTTACCCGCTGCATGCGCGGCCCGGCGCACTTGGGCGAGGGAGGCTGCGCCGCGCGCAAGGTCGATCAACACGTCAGCGGTGACGGGGTCCGTCACTCCCCGCCGGACAAGAGTCCAGGATTCAGCCCAGGCGTCTTCGAAGATCGCTATCTGTCCGGCACCTCCGGCAGCACGCGCAACGTCCGCCCAAACCAGAGCCCGGTCTGCAGGCGTCGAGAAGTGGTTGAGGGTTTCCAGCGCCAGCGGCAACGATCGCTCGAAGTGTCCGAGAACGGTCCAGCGCCGCGAGAGGTCGCGCGCGAGTCTCGCGACGGACGGCGAGGTCGGTCCGTATGAGGCAAACGCCCTGGCCGCGAGGCTCTCCGCCAGCTCGACGTTGCCGGCATCCATTTCCAGGACGAACAGGTTGTGATATGCCGCACCGGCCATCTCGCGCAGATGGTTGCGGGTCGCGGCCCGCAGGCAGCGCCGGTGATAGTGTCTCGCTCGCGGGAAGTTGCCGAGCTGGAAGTACAGGTTCCCAAGCCCTGCGAGCGCTTCGGCATACGCCTGCCAGTCGTGGGCTTTCCGCGCCAGATAGATCGAGTAGTCGAACCAGCTCGTGGAGCGTGGATATTCGGCGAGCACTCGCGTGAGCCGCGCCACGCGGACCGCGAGCCCCGCCTGCCGCGGACTCGCGAGGTACGCGCATACCGCGAAATCCACCGCGCAGCGCAGCCGTCCCCGTCCCTCGAACCACCCGGCCAGCGCGGAGCACGCGTCCGCGATCCGCGAAGCCTCGGCGGCCTCGGGGCAGCGCACCACCTCCAGCAGCGCGGCCAGGTGCGGTTTCGCCTCCGCGAGAGCGGCCTGGTCCAGCGCTTCGATCTCGCCGGCGCGGGCTTTCGCTCGTCCCGGTCGAAACAGGCCTTCGCGGACACCGGCTCGCGCCCAGAGCTCCACGTCGCGGTAGCACTGCCAGAACACGAGCGCGGACGGTCCGTTTTCGTCGTCTAACAGATCGGACCCGGTGAAGCCTGCCGCGTCGATGCGCTGCACCAGCGGGGGCGGCACACGGAACTCGGTACGCGGGCGTCGTCTCGGGCTCTGGGGCTTTGTCATGCGTTGAACCAGGAGTCAGCGCCTCCGGGTGGTGCGGAGGCGAAGGCGGCGGGAAGCGACAGCGCGGTGCTCTCCGTGGACGATATGGCGTGAAACGGACCCGGGCAAGCCAGTCGAGCTCGCCGGGCCCGTTCGCCGCCCCTGTCCCATCGGTAGCGGTCGGAGAATCGAAATGCCCGGGATTGCGCCGGGGGCGTCTTCCCGCGGGAAAGCCCCCGGCCGCTTCGTGTCTATCCCTTTCACGCACCTATTCCGCCTTTTACCCTACTGTCACGCGCCAGTGTCGGCGCATGCCCCGACAGAGCCGTTGACGGGCGTGTGCTGCGGATCGGGACGCCCGGTGCTGGGGGCTCGGCTGTGACCGCCGCGGCAACGCGCGCGGTAGCTACGCCCTGTCGGCACACACCAGGGCCGGGCGTCCCGATCCTTGCCCACGCTCAGCCGAAAAGGAGCGGAGCCTCATGGGGGATGTGGAGGGAACCGAGCCTGTGCCTGCGGGCGGTGAGGCTCCCCGGGCGACGAGAGCGCCGGGACAGCCCCGGCCGGGCGCTGCCGAGCTGCCGCCGTTCCCGCCGGCCCGGCGCCCGTTCTCGCTCGGCACGCGCGGTCCGGACGGCTACTACGGGTCGGGCTCGTAGCGGATTGGTTCGACGGGGACTTTTGTCGGGGAGTGCCAAGGGGGGCGCCGGTGCGATCCGGCGCCCCCCTTGTTCAGCCCGGGACGTGTTCTACCGCCCTGATCCCGGGCGCGATCCCTACCCGTTCCCTGCGCCGTGTCCCTCGCGGCCCTGGCTCTCGCGCTTGCCGCCGACCCAGTCCAGCGGCTTGCGCTTCGAGGAGTCGACGCGCAGCTCGGAGCGCACGCCGCGCACGCCGTCCACGTCCCACGCGTCGTCGGTGGCGTAGCGCACCTCCTCGTGGTCGGGGAGCTCGCCGCGCAGGGTCACGATCCCGTCGCGCACCTCGACGGTGATGGACTCGGCGTCGACCCAGGTGTCGAAGAAGAGCGCCTCCTCCACCTCCTGCTTCAGCTCGTCGTCGGGGCGGCGGCGCTGCTGCAGGCGGCGGTAGTAGGGGCCCAGGCCGTAGCGCGCGGGGCCGTAGACGGTGCCCTCCTCCTCGCTCCAGGGCGCGCCCACGCCGCGGCCGCCCTCGAACTCGGCGCCGCCGCCGCGGCCGCCGTGCGGGCGGAAGTCGCCGTCGTACGGGCTGCCGCCGGCGCGCCGCAGCCACTCGGGCCCGAAGCCGCCGGGGGTGTAGGCCTCGCGCGCGGCGGCCTCGCGGCCCGGGTCGTCCCGCGGGCCGGGGCCGCGCCCGCCGGGGGGGTAGCGGTAGGCGTGGTCGTAGCGCGCCATCGTCAGGCTCCTGGCGTGCGGTGGAAGGCGTGCGGACGCGCCCGCGCGCCGGGACTGGTCCCCGGCGCCGGGCGGCCTCAGCCGGCGCGCAACAACCGTTCCAGCCAGGGCTCCGCTTCCCCCTCCGCCGGCCCCGGCGGCAGGGGGCGGCCGTGCAGCTCGTGGAGGAGCCGCCCCAGGCGGTCGGGGCGGTCGGTGACCAGGCCGTCGACCCCCCACTCCAGCAGGCGCCGCATGTCGTCGGCTTCGTCGATCGTCCACACGTGCACGGCCACGTTGCGCGCGTGCAGCTCGCCCACCATGCGGGGGGTGAGCACCTGGCGGCCGCCGTGCCGCTCGGGCATCTGGAAGGCGTCCACCGGCGGCCTCCAGAAGCGGGCCACGCGGCAGAGGTGGAGCGCGTAGAAGGCGTACGCCTCCTGCGCCGACGCGCTGGTGGGCCCCGCGTAGCGTCCGAAGCGCGCGCGGTTCCTCCGGTCTCCCGCGGCGATCAGCACGCGGTGCACGGCGCGCAGCTCGTGGACGGTGTCCCACACGGCCTGCTGGGCGCGGGCGTCCTTGATCTCCACGTTCACCCGCGCCCCGGGGAGCGCCTCCAGCACCTCGCGCAGGGTGGAGAACCGCACGCCGCGGCCGCGGAAGGGGAAGGTGGCGCCGCCGTCGGGGGTGAAGCGGAAGCCCGCGTCCAGCCGCTTCAGCTCGGCCGTGGTGAAGTCGGCGACGCGCCCGGCGCCGTCGGTGGTGCGGTCGACGGTGGGGTCGTGGATCACCAGCGCGTCGCCGTCGCGCGTGGGCTGCACGTCGGTCTCCAGCAGGTCGGCGCGCCACCAGTCGAGCGCCTGGCGGAAGGCGAAGAGCGTGTTCTCCGGCGCCAGCGCGGAGCCGCCGCGGTGGGCGATCAGGAGCGGCGCGCCCGCCAGGTAGCGGTGGCCGGGGCGATGGGAGGGCATGGTAGGGGATAGGGTACAGGGGACAGGGGACAGCCTGCAACTGCGGAGTGCGTGAGTGCGTGAGTGCGTGAGTGCGAAAGTGCGAAGTGCGAAACTGACAGGGGACAGCCGCGGAGCCCGCCGGCTGTCCCCTGTATCCTGTCCCCTGTCCCCTGCAGTTCAGTCCCGCTCCAGCATCTCCTGCTCGGCGCGGTCCAGGCGGTACAGGCGGGCGAGCACCAGGTCCACCAGGTGGCGCGTCATCAGCCGCGCCCACACCACCTTCTGCGAGTCGATGCCGGACTCCAGGTCGAGGGTGGCCTCGGCGTAGCGCTCGCCCAGGAAGGTGAGGATCTCCTCCACCGCGTCGGGGTGCGGGCAGCACGGCCGCTGCGAGTCGGTGCCCGGCGGCTCCACCAGCAGCCCGTCCACGAAGGCCAGGAACCCGGGGAACACCATCTCCGTCAGGTGCCCGCCGGCCACCGCCTCCTCGTCGGTCAGCTCCTCCCAGACCAGCTCGTTCCAGTACAGGTCCTCGGCCTCGCGCCGCAGGTACCCCAGCCGCTCCGGCGGCAGGGGCGCCGAGCCGTTGCCCACGCGCTCGGGGACGCGGCCGAGCAGGCGGCACATCCGCGCCCGGCGCTGTTCCACGAAAGCCTGCGCGGCACCGGGAGTGGCGGCGTTCCTGGTCATCAACCTTCTTGCGGGGTTCGGCTGCACGGACTGGGTCGGCACGACGGCTGAACATAGACGGCCCCCCGTGCGCCCGCAACCAGCGACGGACGCGCTCCGGGCCCGCTTTTGAAAAGCTCAAACGGGGGAACGGCTTAGGCGGAAGACCGGGCGGACGGTGGCTTACGGACCCGTCCGGGTCGTGGAAAGCTGCTACGCGGGGAAGGCTCAGTCGCGCGTGTGGCGCCGCACGCGCTCGGCCGCCAGCCGCCAGCGCATGCGCCCGGCCCAGCCGCAGCGCGCGCACCGCCGCACCGGCGTGGTGGCGGCCACGGCGCAGACGCGGTCGAGCACCCCGGTGCGCCCGGGGTCGACGGTGACGGCCCGGCAGAGCGGGCACTCGGGGGCGTACGGGAGCCTCGACAGGTAGTGCGCCGCGGCCCAGGGGAGGGCCACGGCGAGGGCGAACAGCGCGATCAGGCACACCAGCAGCACGCTCATCGGGCACCCCACCTCCGGGACTGACGGCTTCGGCGGGCGGGGGTGCAATCGCCGTTCCGCGGGGGTGGCACGCACGCTCCTTGCGGATACGCCTCCCGCTGCCGCAACGCCCGACAGGAGGCGAAGATGCGAGGATCCGGCAGATACGGGCGCGACTACCCGCCGGGCCACGGCCGGGGCTGGCGCGCGGGCGGGTACGGACGCGAGTACGGCGGCGGGTGGCGCGGCTACGACCGGGGGTACCGCCGCGGCTATGACCGCCCCCGAAGCCGCGGGTACGACCGGCACCTCCGCGGCTACGACGCCGGGTACGGGGCCGGGCTCCCGCCGTACGACGCCACCGGGTGGATGCCGTTCGCCATGGCGCCGCTGGGCTTCGACCCCGTGCTGGGGTGGGCCGGCTGGGGGGCGGGCGTGGGCTGGGTGCCCCCCGGGCCGGCGCGCGGCTACGACCGCGGCTACGACTACGAGGCCCGGCGCGTGCCGCCGCGCGAGAGCCCCACGTACGGCCGCGGCGGCGACCGGGCGCTCCGGCGCTGGGCCGAGCGCCACGGCTACGACGTCGAGTACACCATCCAGCCGCGGCGCGGGCTGCGGTACTGACCGAGGAACCCCGGACAGGAGGCGTGATGACCAAGCGCAGGCAGGACCCGGGCTTCGACCGGGACGAGATCGAGAACGAGGACCCGCTCGGCGAGGAGGCGTTCGCGGAGGCCGGCTTCCAGGACGCCCCCGACGGCGGCCCCGACTTCTCCGCCCCCGGGCTGGAGGACGACCCCGGCAAGCGCCCCGGCGGCTTCGGCCAGAAGGTGGCCGGCGTGTCCGAAGACCGGCAGCGCGAGCCGAACACCGCCAGCGACCAGCGCCCCGACACCCCCATGGGGATCATCAAGGAGCGCGGCGGGGAGGGGAAGGGCGACCCGGCCGTCGGCGGCACGCGCACGGACTGACGGACGCCGCTCTCCACGGCTGCGGGGGCGCCGGGGCTTGCGAATCGCCCGGCGCCCCCGCAGTGTATCCTCTGTACACTTTCTGCGGGTCCGCTCCGCCCGCTCCCGCGGAGGTGAGTCGTCGCGCCAGACGGTGTCATCCCGAGGGGCGCGGTAGCGACCCGAGGGATCTACTCGCCCCGTCTCGTGGGGTGGGACGCGCGATGGTCCCGGCGGGCTCGTCCTTCATCTCCCCGATCACCCGCGTTCCGCCGCCGAGGTCCGCGCCCCGTGCCGAAGCTCCCGTTCGACGTCGACGAGGTGATGCGCCGCATCCGGGCGGCGGTGCGGCCGTTCCCCAGGGCGGCACTGTTCGAGCTGCGCGACGAGGGGTTCGGCGGCGCGTTCGAGCAGCTCGCCGCCTGCCTGATCTCCGTCCGCACGCGCGACGAGGTGACGCTGCCCACGGCGCGGCGGCTCTTCGCGCGGGCGCGCACGCCGGCCCAGGTCGCCGCGCTGGGGCTGGAGGAGCTGGACGCGCTGATCGCCACCTGCGCCTTCCACGAGGCCAAGGCGCGGCAGATCCTGGAGATCGCCCGCGCGTGCGTCGCCGGGCACGGCGGGGAGCTGCCGTGCAGCGAGGAGGTGATGCTCGGCTTCCACGGCGTGGGCCCCAAGTGCACCAGCCTGGTGATGGGGATCGCCTGCGGCGAGCCGCGGATCGGCGTGGACGTGCACGTGCACCGGGTGACCAACCGCTGGGGCTACGTGCGCGCCTCCACCCCGGAGGCGACCATGGCCGCGCTCGGCGAGGTGCTCCCGAAGCGCTACTGGGTGACCATCAACGAGCTGCTGGTCCCCTTCGGCAAGCACGTCTGCACCGGCCGCGCGCCGAAGTGCTCCACCTGCCCCGTCCTCGAATTCTGCCGCCAGGTCGGCGTGACCGAGCACCGGTGAGCGGCGCGGCGACCCCCGGTCCGGGCGGCTGAAGCCGCGGCAACGACGGCAGAAAGCCTCGCGAACCGCGCGAGGCTTCAACTGCTCTGGATCGTGCGGCTCTGGGACGAGCGCCGATGGCGGCGCTCAAAGGATACGGAGGAGCCCGGCGGCGTGACGCGCTGTCCTGCTGCGAATTGTCCCCGGGCCGCGTCAGGAGCCGATCGGATACAGGCGGCGCCCGAGGCGGGGCGGCGGGGTGGCCCGGGCGCGCAGCTCGCGCACCAGCGCGCCCACGGCGGCGATCACCTGCGGGTCTCCCTCGCGCAGCAGGGCGGCCAGGATGTGCTTGCAGACGCGCTCGCGCCAGAGGTGGTCGCCGCAGTCGCAGCGCGGGTTCCAGGGCGAGCGCAGGTCCACCCAGTGCACCTCGCGCCCGCCCGTCACCTGGTACTGCCCCGGCCCCACCCGCAGCGTCTGGAGCCCCACCCCGCGCTCCAGCCGCCCGGGGTCCACGCCGCCCGCCGCCCCCATGTCGATCATCGGCCGCATCGTTTTCCCTCCGGGAGAAATCATGACGAACCACCGCGGGATGATACCCCCGTCGGATCTCCCGGTTTCGGAAAATCTTCGGCAGAAATGAACTCGCACGGCGTGCACGGGCGATGGACGAAAAGCACGAAAGTACGGGCGGGACGCGCCGGCTCGTCACGCCCGTACTTTCGTACTCCGTACTCCGTACCTCTCAGTCGTGGCTCGCGCCGCGCTCCTCGCGCGGATGGCCGTGGCCCTGGTTCTTCGAGGTGCCCGAGCGGTCCAAGTCGCGGTCCGTGCCGGCCGTGCCGGGCTCGGAGGCGCCGAACTCCGCGCCGTGGTTGTGGTCGCCCTCCGCCCCCTTCGGCGTCATCCCGCTGCCGGCCGCGGTGCTCCCCCCGCCCGGGGTCTGGGTGGTCTGCTTCAGGTCCGCCATGCTCCCTCCAGCGTATGCGGTCTCTCCCCTCTTGCGCCGACGCCGTGCCCCGGCCGCAAGAGGCGTTCCCGCAACGACATGCGTTTGCTTTTCCTCCGCCGCGGCCTTTCTCCGGCGCGCCGAATCCGCCACCGCTCCTCGACAGCCAGGCGCGGCGCGGGATTGGGCCGGAGAACGGATCTTGCGAGCGGCGGCGGGCCCGTCGCGACCGCTCACGAGGGTGTTGCGGGCGGAGTGGGGGAGCGATTACCTTGCGCTTCGGACCAGTCAGACAGCGTGGACGGCGTGCGCCGCCCGCGCGTCGGCGCCGGTGAGAGCGGCGCCACCCGCGGTTCGCTGCGAGGAGAGGAGGTGGGTCATGAAAATCCCTGGCTTCTGCAGCGAGCCCGCTCCCTGCACCGCTCCATGAGGAACGCCCCGTAGCTCGATGGCTGCGCGGGCGTTCATGTTTTTCCATCCACCGAGGAGGGTGAAATGCTCGATTCCGGGATGATCAACAAGATCCAGAAGGCGAAGGAGTACGCCTCGGAGCCGGAGCGCATTCACTTCCGCAGCCTCGAAGTAGAGTTCGACGGGAAGAACGGTCACCACGAGGTCGACTTCCGCGAAGGCCACTGGCACTGCGACTGCGGCTACTTCCGCACCCACCGCACCTGCAGCCACACCATGGCCATGGAGCGGGTGCTGGGCGTGATGGCCCCGGCCGAGGTGGGCTGACCCCGGGCCCCGTCCGCCGTGCCGCGCGGCCGTACGCGGCGAGGCCCAGGACACCCGGTCGCCGCGAGCCCACGCTTCTCTCGCGGCGATCGCCGTTTCGGCGCGAGTGCCTGAAGACACCCGCTGGAACCACGGAAAGCCTCGCAAACCCCGCGAGGCTTCAACCGCGCACCCCACGTCGTCCCGCGCTCGGGTTCGTCGCGCGAAGCGCCGAGGTCCCTCCCCCAGGCTGTTTTGGGGGAGGGACAGGCGCCTCGGGCGCCAGGGAGAGGGCCCCCGGCCGCCGCGCCGGAGTCCGCCGGGGAGCACTTCGCACTTCGCACCCTCGGCCTACGCACGCCTGGGGATCCACCGTGGACGGCGCGAGGGCGTTGCCGCGCCTTTCGTTACCCGGCGTGCCTTTCGGTTGACCTCGCCGTCGCCCCGGCTGTATCTTGCGGTTCGTTTCGGGCGAAAGTGGCGGAATGGTAGACGCGCCAGACTTAGGATCTGGTGGCTCCGGCCGTGGGGGTTCGAGTCCCCCCTTTCGCACTCCCCGTTCTTCCTGGCCGCAAGCAAGCGCGAGATAGATCCGGAATGGCAGCGGAAACCACCACCAGCGGCACCGACCTCACCGTCACCGTCAGCGAGCCCTCGTCGTCGAGCCGGCGCCTCTCCATCGTGGTCCCGGGCGAGCGCGTGCAGAAGATCCGCCGCTCGGTGGCCGCGCAGTACGCGCGCAACGTGCGCATGCCCGGCTTCCGCAAGGGGAAGATCCCCGAGGGGCTGGTCGAGAAGCAGTTCGGCGCGGCCATCGAGCAGCAGACCGTCGAGAAGGTGATCCAGGACACCTACCGGGAAGCGCTCGACAGCCAGGGACTGCAGCCGATCAACCAGGGCGAGGTGCAGAACCTCCACTACCACGGCCAGGGCGGCGAGCTGCACTACGACGTGGAGTTCGAGGTGCAGCCCCAGCTCTCCCTGGCGCGCACCGGCGGCTTCGTGGTCCCCCGCCCCTCCGAGCAGGTGGGCGACGCCGAGGTGGACGCCGTGCTGGAGCGGCTGCGCGCCGAGCGCGCCGCCCTGCACCCCGTCGAGGGCGCGAGCCCCGGGGAGGGCGACGAGGTGGTGGTGGAGATCACCGCGCTCGACCAGGAGGACGCCGAGCCGCAGCCGTACCGCTTCGCGCTGGGCGAGGGGCAGGCCATCGAGCCGATCGAGCGCGCCATCATGCAGCTCCTCCCCGGCGAGGAGCGCGAGTTCGACGTCACCTTCCCCGACGACTACGTGGAGGAGGAGCTGCGCGGGCAGACGCAGAAGATGCGCATCCGGCTGGACGAGGTGCGCCGCCGCGAGCTCCCCGCGCTCGACGACGAGCTCGCGCGGTCGCTGGGCGAGTTCGACACCCTGGAGGCGCTCAGGGCCCGCGTGCGCGCCGACCTGCAGGACGACGCCCGCCGCCGCGCCGAGCAGGCCGTGCGCGACGCCCTGGTGGGGCAGATCGTCGAGGCCAACCCCATCGAGGTCCCCGAGTCGATGGTGGCGCGCTACCTGGACTTCATGATGGGCCTGGACCCCGACCGCGGCGGGAAGCGGCCGGAGCCCACCCCCGAGCAGGCGGAACGGATCTCGCAGTTGCGCCAGATCATGCGCCCGCAGGCCGAGGCCGCGCTCAAGCGCATCCTGGTGATCGAGCACCTGGCCGACCGCGAGGGGCTGCGCGCCACGCAGGACGAGGTGGACGAGCGCGTGGAGCGGATCGCCCGGGCGCAGGGGCGCACCGAGAGCGACGTGTGGCTGGAGCTGGAGAAGCGCGGGCAGATGCAGGCGCTGGAGGCCGAGATCACCGAGGACAAGGTGTTCGACTGGCTCCGGCAGCAGAACACGCTGGGCTGACGAACCCGCCGCCCCGGGCGGTGTACGCGAGGCGCGCCGCGCCGGGAGCGTGGGGGCAAGAGCGGAAAACCCCGAGAGACGGAAAACGAGGCACCATGCCGATCTACGCGCCGTACGTGATCGAGCGCTCCAGCCGCGGCGAGCGGAGCTACGACATCTTCTCGCGCCTGCTGATGGACCGCATCGTGTTCCTGGGCAGCTCGATCAACGACGACGTCGCCAACGTCATCATCGCGCAGCTCCTCTTCCTCCAGGCCGACAACCCGGAGAAGGACATCTACCTGTACATCAACTCCCCCGGCGGGAGCGTGTACGCGGGGATGGCCATCTACGACACCATGAAGTTCCTCTCCTGCGACGTGAACACCTACTGCATGGGGATCGCGGCGAGCATGGGGAGCTTCCTGCTGGCGGCGGGGACCAAGGGCAAGCGCTTCGCCCTGCCCAACAGCCGCATCATGCTGCACCAGCCCTCGGGCGGCGGGCAGGGGACGGCGGCCGACATCGAGATCCAGGCCCGCGAGATCCTGTACATCCGCGAGCGGATGAACCAGATCTACGCCGACAACACGGGGCAGACGCCCCAGAAGATCGCCGAGGACCTGGACCGCGACCGCTTCATGAGCCCCGAGGAGGCGAAGGACTACGGCCTGCTCGACCACGTGATCCAGCACCGCGGGCAGGTGGTCGAGGTGGCCCACGCCGTGGCCGAGACCCGCTGATCCCATCCCGAACGCCCCGCCGCCGCCCCGGCGGCGGGGCCGCCAACCTCCGGCAGTAGCGCCATGCCTAGCGACAAGCACCTCCGCTGCTCCTTCTGCGGCAAGTCCAAGGACTCGGTGAAGCGGTTCATCTCCGGGCCCTCGGTCTACATCTGCAACGAGTGCATCTCGCTGTGCAACGAGATCCTCGCCGAGGAGGAGATCAAGGAGGCCACCAGCGCGGCCACCCCCGTGCCCACCCCGGTCGAGATCAAGGAGGTCCTCGACCAGTACGTGGTGGGGCAGGAGCAGGCCAAGAAGTCGCTCGCGGTGGCGGTCTACAACCACTACAAGCGGGTGAACCACCAGGGGGTGATGGACGACGTCGAGCTCGACAAGTCCAACATCATGCTGATCGGCTCCACCGGGGTGGGGAAGACGCTCCTGGCGCAGACGCTGGCCCGGATCCTCCACGTGCCGTTCACCATCGTCGACGCCACCACGCTCACCGAGGCGGGCTACGTGGGCGAGGACGTGGAGAACATCCTGGTGCGGCTGCTGCAGGCGGCCGACTTCAACGTGGCCGAGTGCGAGCGGGGGATCATCTACATCGACGAGATCGACAAGATCGCCCGCAAGAGCGAGAACCCCTCCATCACGCGCGACGTCTCCGGCGAGGGGGTGCAGCAGGCGCTGCTCAAGATCCTGGAGGGCACCACCGCCTCGGTGCCGCCGCAGGGCGGGCGCAAGCACCCGCAGCAGGAGTACATCCAGATCAACACCCGCCACATCCTCTTCATCTGCGGCGGGGCGTTCGACGGGCTGGACAAGATCATCGAGGCCAGGACGGGCAAGCGGCAGATCGGCTTCAGCGGCGAGGGGCCGGGCGCGCGGACCGACGAGGAGAAGGCGAACCCCTTCCGCGACGTGGAGCCGGAAGACCTGCTGCGCTTCGGGCTGATCCCCGAGCTGGTGGGGAGACTCCCGGTGGTGGTGACGCTGGAGAACCTGGACGAGGACGCGCTGGTGAAGATCCTCACCGAGCCGAAGAACGCGCTGGTGAAGCAGTACCAGAAGATCTTCGGGATGGACGGCGTGGGGATCACCTTCGACCCCGCCTCCATCCGCGCCATCGCCAAGCAGGCCATCGAGCGCGGCACGGGCGCCCGGGGGCTGCGCGCGGTGATCGAGAACCTGATGCGCGACATCATGTTCGACATCCCCTCGCGCGAGGACGTGCGCGAAGTCGTCGTCACCCCCGAGTGCGTGAGCGAGAGCGTGCCGCCGCTGCTGATCCTGGCCGCGGAGCCGAGGAAGAAGAAGGAAGCGTAGGGAAAAGAAGTACGGGAGTACGAAAGTACGGGAGTACGAAAGCGCGAGGGCGGCCGGAGAAGCCGCCCTCGCGCGTTTTCGTTCGTGGTGATGGTTGGCTTGCAGGGGCGAGTCCCCAGGTATTGGTGCACGGCGAGCATCCGACGGTCGAGGCATGCCTCGACCCTACGAACTTCGGCGCGCGACATTCCCGTACTCCGTACTTTCGTACTCTCCCGTCACGAAAGTGAACAGAGTGCACAGATGCGCCCGAAATCAGCGCTCTTGTTGGAACGCCGTTGAGGCCGTAGTCTTCCGAGTGTAAAAGAAACCATAGTGTACAAAGAGAACACCGGGGCCGTGCCGCCCCGGCGGGGAGGGCGTGATGCGCCCTCCCCGGGCGAGCGTTTCGGTCGAGACGCTGCGCTACGCCGCCGCGCGCGCCGTGGAGCGCACCTCGCTGCGCAAGGTGGCCGACGCCATGGACATGGCGCCGTCGTGGCTGCAGAGCTTCGTCGACGGGCGCACCGCCGTGCCGCGCGCGCAGACGCTGCGCAAGCTGCGCGAGTGGTTCACGCGCGAGATGGCCTCGCTGGCCGAGGTCTCCGAGGCGAGCGCCGCCGCGTCGCTCTCGCTCCTGGTCGAAGGCCTGCTCACCGAGCCCGACCGCGCCGAGGCAAGGCGGGCGCTCCTGGACCTCCTCGCCGGCCGCTACGCCAAGCAGGGCGCCGTCCCCGACTGGATCCAGGCCCTGCGCGACCCCGAGTGAGCGGGGCGCTCCGCCCTCCGGAGCGCCCCGCCTTGCTTCCCCCGCCTTGCGCCTCTCCTCCCCGCGTGCGAACGTCCCCCGCGCGGCGAGAGTCCTCGCACATCGTACTCCGTACCTCGTACGTCCGTACTCTCGCACTCTCGCACTTTCGCACTCTCGCACTCTCGCACTTTCGCACTCGATGAAGATCAAGTCGGTCGAGTTCGCCGGCGCCATCGGCCAGATCGGGCAGGCCCAGCCCGAGGCGGCGCGGGGCGTGGCCCAGGTGGCGTTCTCGGGACGCTCGAACGTGGGGAAGAGCTCGCTGATCAACCGGCTGCTGGGGCGCACGCGCACGGCCATCGCCCGCGTGTCGCAGCAGCCGGGGAAGACGCAGGAGATCAACTTCTACCGCGTGCGCTCGGACCTGGGCGACTTCTTCCTGGTGGACCTCCCCGGCTACGGCTTCGCCCGGGTGCCGAAGGAGCTGCGCGACCGCTGGCAGCCGCTGATCCACGGCTTCCTCTCGGCCAGCAAGGACCTGGTGGGCGTGGTGCAGCTCATCGACGTGCGCACCGGGCCCACGCAGGACGACCTGCGCTCGGTGGACTACCTGGCCGAGCTGGGCGTGCCCGTGCTCTTCGCGCTCACCAAGAGCGACAAGCTGGGCAGCACCGCGCGCGAGCAGGCCGTCGCCAAGGCCGTCCGCAAGCTCGGCATCGACCCCGACCAGGCGATCGCCTTCTCGGCGCTCAAGGGCGACGGGCGCGAGGAGCTGCTGGAGACGCTCTCGGCGCTGCTGTTCCCCGACGCGGGCGAGGGAGAGGGCGGGGAGGAGGGGGACGAAGACCGGGAGGACGATGCCGGAGAGGAGGGCGGCTGAACCCGCACAGGCTTTCCAGACTGACTGGCCTCCCAAACTGATTGGCCTCACACGGAGTCGACGGAGTCAGCGGAGAGAGAATCCTCCGTGAGCTCCGTTTCCTCCGTGTGAGGCCGGCGATGGTGCGCCGCGGATGGCACACCCCATGCCCCTCGCGGGGTAGTCGATCATCCACCAAAACGAAGGTTCGACGGGAGGAAGTGAGATGCTGCGCGCGCGCATCCGGCGGGCGGCGGCGCTCGTCCTGGCCCTGCCGCTGCTGGCGGGGTGCTTCGGCGGGCGGCGCGGCTCGGACCGGCGGGAGGAGGCCACCCTGCTGGTGCACAACAACCTGGCGATCGCTTCGGCGGCCACCGTCTACGTGGTCTCGCTGCAGGGCGAGCGGCACCTGCTGGGGAGCGTGACGCCGCGCGAGAACGCTTCGCTGCGCTTCCGCGCGCCCTCGATCTCGGGCTCGTACCGCTTCGTGGCGCGGCTGCGGCGCGGCTCGGAGATCGTGTCGCAGCCGCTGGCGCTGAACGGCGGCGAAACGGTGGACTGGGAGCTGAACAATAACACCGCCATCGTCCTCAAGCCGTAAGGCGCCATTCGGACCGGCCGCGGCCCGGGCGTGGAGTCTCTCCGCGCCCGGGCCGCTTCGCGTCCACAACCGTACGGATTAAGCCACCCTGCGCACGCACATCCGTCCACACCGTTGGGGTTTTCGTCCACTGCGTACGAGTGTCGGAGGACGTGCGTCGGCGTGATTGCGACACAAATGAAGCGGGGATAGCTTCCGCTTGCCACGTTCGACAGTCCTTCCGCAACCGGGGAGCCCGACGCTCTTGTTCCGCCTCTTCCGACGCACGCAGGCTTCGGCCGCGGCGCCCGCCCCGGCGCCGGGCGCGCGCTTCCGCGCGGCGCCTTCCGTCACCTGCACGCGCGACGGGGGGCGCACGGTGCTGCTGGACCACCGCGCGGGCGAGTTCTACGGGCTGGACGAGGTGGCGACGCGCCTGTGGGAGCTGCTGGGCGGCGGCGCCACGCTGGCCGAGGCGGTGGACGCGCTGGAGGCCGAGTACGAGGCCCCGCGCGAGGTGCTGGAGCGCGACGCGGCGGCGCTGGCGGCGCGTCTCGTCTCGCTCGGCGTGCTGGAGGCGGCGTGATGCGCTCGCGCGGGTCCTCGCCGCCCGGCGTGCTGCGCGCGGCGCTGTTGCTGCTGGCGGTGCGGCTGCACCTGAAGGCGCGGGGCTTCGGGCGCTCGGTGGCGCGGGCGCGCGGCCTGGGCGCCGTCGTCCGCCCTGGCCCCGCCGATCCACGCGGGCTGGCGGAGCGGACGGCGTACGCGGTGGCGGTGGCGGCGGCCTTCTTCCCCGGGCGGGCGGTGTGCCTGGAGCAGTCGCTCGCGCTGTACGTGCTGCTGCGCCGCCGCGGCGTTCCCGCCGAGCTCAGGCTGGGGGTGCAGCCCTTCCCCTTCGCCGCGCACGCCTGGGTGGAGCTGGACGGCGAGCCGGTGAACGAGGACCCCGAGACCGTCGCCGCCTTCCTCCCCATGCCCGCCCAGGCCGGATGAGCGCCTTCGTCTGCGCCGCCGGGCCCGATCCGTCGCTCCCGGGCGATCTCGCGCGCCGCCTGCGCCGGACGGGGACCCCCGTCGACGCGACGCTCGCCGCCGACGGGTTCGCGGGCGCCGCCGGGCCGCCCTTCCTCCGTCCGTTGACGGCGCGCCGTGGCTCGCTGGCGGCGGTGGGGGACGTGCGGCTGGACAACCGGGCGGAGGTGCTGCGCGGCGCCGGGCCCGTGGCGGCGGACGCGCCGGACCTGGAGGTGGCGCTGGCGGCGTTCGAGGCGCGTGGGCCGGCGGCGGTCCCCGCGCTGCTGGGCGACTTCGCCTTCGTGGTGTGGGACGGCCGCGCCCGCCGCCTGGTGGCCGCGCGCGACGCGTTCGGGGTCCGCCCGCTCTTCCACGCGTCGGTCGGCGGCACGCTGCTGGTCTCCTCGCGGCTGGAGGCGCTGGCGGAGGGGGCGGGGTTCGACGAGGCGTTCGTCTCCGGCTTCCTGGCCGGCGGCCTGGCGGACCCGGAGCGGACGGTGTGGGAGGGGCGCCGCGCCGTCCCGCCCGGCGGCATCCTGGTGCACGAGGACGGGCGGACGGAGGTGCGGCGCTACTGGCGCGCGGAAGACTTCCGGCCGGCGGAGGCCGCGGACGAGCGCGAGGCGGTGGAGCGCTTCCGCGCGCTCTTCGCCGAGGCGGTGCGCTGCCGGCTGACGGGCGGGCCCGACACCTGGTCGCAGCTCTCCGGCGGGCTCGACTCGTCGTCGGTGGTCTGCATGGCCCAGGCGCTGGCCGCGGCGGGCGAGGTCCCCGGCGGGGTGGGCGGGACGGTCACCGTCGTCGACTCGCTGGGCGACGGGGACGAGACGCGCTTCTCGGGCGCCGTGCTCCGCCGCTGGGGTGTGCGCAACGAGACGCTCTGCGACCCCTGGCCGTGGGAGGACGACGGGGCGCCGCCGGTGGCGGCCGACGAGCCGCGTCCGCACTTCCCCTACTGGACGCGCGACCGCCGCCTGTGCGACGCGGTCCGCCGCGCCGGGGGGCGGGTGCTCCTCTCGGGGCAGGGGTCGGACCACTACCTGGCCGGGCCGCTCACCTTCCTGGCCGACCTGCTGGCGAGGGGCCGCGTGCGCGAGGCCGCGCGCGAGGCCACGCGGCACGCGGTGGCGCAGCGCATCTCCTTCTACGGCGTCTTCGGCCGCGAGGCGCTCCTGCCGCTGCTGCCGCGCCCGCTCGCCCGGCGCCTCGAGCCCGCCACGGTGCCGCCGTGGGTGGAGCCGGCGTTCGCGCGGCGGACGGGGATGCGCGAGCGCACGCCCGAGGCGCGGCGGGCGCTCTCGCGGCGGGGGCGCGTGTGGGCGGACGAGATCGGCGCGGGGCTGGCGGCGCTGGCGGGGTTCCTGGAGCGCGGGCCGTTCCAGGAGGGGCTGGAGATGCGCTACCCCTTCCTGCACCGCCCGCTGGTGGAGCTCGGCCTGGGCCTGCCGGTGGCGCTGCGCACCCGTCCGGGGACCACCAAGTGGGTGCTGCGAGAGGCGATGCGCGGCGTGCTCCCCGAGGAGGTGCGCGCGCGGCGCGGCAAGGGCGGGATCGACGCGCGCGTGCTGTGGGCGCTGCAGCGCGAGGCGCCGCGGCTGCGGGCGCTGCTGGTCGACCCGCTGGTGGCGCGGGCCGGCTGGGTGCGCGCCGATGCGCTCCGCGCGGCCGTCGAGCGCGCGCGCCAGGGCGAGGTGGAGAACCTGCCGCACCTGCTGTGCACGCTGGCGCTGGAGACGTGGCTGGTGGTGAGGTCGGGCCGGTGGTACCCGAGGGAAGCGATGCAGCCGGCTGCCGCGGCCTCGGCCGCGTGACCGGCGGAAGGTTACGCAGAGGAAAGGAAGTCAGCATGACCGGGAAGAAGCCCTACGTGGCCCCGACCGTCACCGCGCACGGCGGCGCCGTGGTGCGGACGCAGGGACGGCGCGGGGTGCTCATCGAGCTGATCGAGTGGCGGCCGAAGGAGCGCTGACCGGCAGGACACCCGCGGCGGCATCCCGCCGCCGCGCCACCGACCCGCGCTCCCGGCGTCGCCCGGAGGCGCGGATCCCATCCACCGAAAGGACCCGAACATGACCGAGAAGAAGCCTTACGTCGCCCCCACCGTCACCGCCCACGGCAGCGCCGTCGTGCAGACGCAGGGCCGCGGCGGCCGCAACCTGGAGCTGATCGGCTTCCGCGGCGGCCGGCCCCTGGGCTGAGCCGGTGGACGAGCGCCCGCGGAGGAGACGACGCGGGAAGGCAGTGAAGTAGAGGAGTAGACGCGGCCCGGAGGTCCCACCGGCCCAGGTCGTTTTCTCTGCACGTCGTCGTCGTGTTCCGCGGAAGAGGGAGAGCAGGGCGGGCGGAGCTGGCAACGTTCGCGGCGCACGCCACGGGCTGCGCCGCATCACGGAAGAGAAAGGATGTCAGCATGGACAGAAAGCCTTACGTCGCCCCGACGGTGACCAGGCACGGCAGCGCGGTCGAGCAGACGCGCGGCGAGCACGGGCGCACGCTCGAGTTCATCAACTTCCGCCCCGGCCCTCCCTTCCCGCAGCCGGGCCCCGGCAGAGCCTGACGAAGTGATACCAGATTCTGCGATCGATTGTGCAAAGAAGATGTCATCCTGAGGGAGCCGCTGCGCCGAACCTGCCTCGGCACGATGCTTGGCGGCGACCGAAGGATCTACTCACCCCGGAGCGAGGCCGGCTTCTGCGCACTGCACCGGGCCACCAGACACGCGGAGTAGATCCCTCGGTCGCGTCCAACCATTGGCGCGGGGTGAATTACGCGCGGACGCTCCCTGAATAGAAACTACGGAGCCGGGGTCGCGCTCTTCAGGCGGCCTTCCGCAGTTCCACCTTGTAGCCGAGCCTCTCCAGACGCCGCTGCAGGCGTCGCGCTACGCGCTCTCCACCCTGGGAGTC
>DASVWD010000135.1 GCA_036389795.1 Longimicrobium sp. | reverse complement strand
CGCCAACTCGTACTGAAGACCGCCGCACGCGTGGTGCTGAGCGGGCGCCGCATCACCTTTGTGATCGAATCCTCACGCGCCGCGCTGTGGCGGCGCTGCGCACGCGAGATGAACCGCCTCTACCCCGCCCGCGGCTCGCCTACCCACCAAACCCTGCCCACGCCAGCGTAGTCCCGGGTGGGGAATGTGAGACGCCGAGCCTCCTCCCGGTCACCCGTGGGGAAAGGGGCGTCGTGCTCCTGAGACACACCTCTCGCCCGACGGCCCTCTCCGACAGCGACCGCAAAGCCGCACGGCGAATGTCCCGAGCTTCGTGAATAACCGAGGCGGACATCGTCCCGAACCGCGAACCGTGGGGTGGCGAAATGAATCCATCGACCGTACTGAAGCACCCGAGCGCCTTCCTTCCCGTGGCCATGTCCCTCGGTGCGCTCGCCACCGTGCTGATTTATCTCGCCCTGCACGGTCCCGCGCCCCAGGCGGACGAGGGTGCGGCCGCCCACATCTGGCAGCTCCTGATGGCCGCCCAGGCACCGATCGTGTTGTTCTTCGCGGTCAAGTGGGTGCCGCGCTCACCCCGGCAGGCCGTGCCCGTCCTGGCCCTGCAGGTCGGCGCCGCCTTGGCGGCGATGGCGCCCGTTTTCCTGCTCCACTGGTAGGGTTCCCCGCGGCCGCGCGGAAGCCGGTCTCCTACGCCGCGAACTGCTTGAGCCGCACCGGGAGCCGCCGCGCCCCCCAGCGGCCGGGGCCCGCCTCGAAGACGCCGGGGAGCGCGGCGCCGCAGCCGTTGCACGCACCCTCCGGCGTCAGGTTCCACTCCGACAGCTCGTACCAGTCGCGGCCGACCAGCAGCTTGCCGCAGGCGTGGCACCAGGTGCTCCCGCCGCGGGTGTCGTGCACGTTGCCGGTGTAGGCGTAGCGCACCCCCGCCTTCCGCGCGATCTCCCGCGCCCGGGTGAGCGTCTCGGGCGGGGTGCGCGGGTGGTCCAGCATCTTCCAGTCGGGGTGGAACGCCGTGAAGTGCAGCGGCACGTCGGGCCCCAGCGCCTCCACCACCCACGCCGCGAGCCGCTCCATCTCCGCGTCCGAGTCGTTCTCGCCCGGGATCAGCAGCGTGGTGATCTCCAGCCAGGTGCTCGTCTCGTGGCGGATGTACCTCAGCGTGTCGAGCACCGGCTCCAGGTGCGCCGCGCTGATGCCGCGGTAGAAGTCTTCCGTGAACGCCTTGAGGTCCACGTTGGCCGCGTCCATGTGGCGGTAGAACTCGGCGCGCGGCTCGGGGCAGACGTAGCCCGCTGTGACCGCCACCGCCTTGATCCCGTGCTCGCGGCACGCCTGCGCCACGTCGACGGCGTACTCGTGGAAGACGACGGGGTCGTTGTAGGTGAAGGCCACGCTCCGGCACCCCAGCCGCTCGGCCGCCCGCGCGATCGCCTCGGGCGAGGCCGCGTCGGAGAGCGTGTCCATCTCGCGCGACTTGGAGATGTCCCAGTTCTGGCAGAACTTGCACGCCAGGTTGCACCCCGCCGTGCCGAAGGAGAGCACGGGCGTGCCCGGGAGAAAATGGTTGAGCGGCTTCTTCTCGACCGGGTCCACGCAGTAGCCGCTGGAGCGGCCGTAGGTGGTGAGCACCACCCGCCCGCCCTGGTTGGCGCGCACGAAGCACATCCCCCGCTGCCCCTCGCGCAGGCGGCAGGCGCGCGGGCACACGTCGCACTGCACGCGACCGTCCTCCAGCGCGTGCCAGTACCTCGTCTCGACCGTGTGGGGATCGTTCTCCAGGACCGCTTCGGCGCTCGACATGAATCCTCCGGGAAACGACGGCTATCTGCTTCCACGATAACGAATTCGGAACGATCACGGGAAGCCCCGGAGCAACCCTCGTGTTGCGGACGGGCATCCCTGGTTCGTTAAGGACGTGCGCCGGTGGATTCCAACCGCGACCAGGAGACGGACGATGATCTTCCCCGCTTGGCTGTGGATCGCGATGCTGGCAGCGGCCGACCCGTGCGCCGCGGCCGGCTCCTTCTGCGACTGCATGCCGCCGGTCTCGCCGCGGGCGTCGCTGGAGCGGATGGACGCCGTGTTCCGCGGCGTGGTGGTCGACGTCTCGCTCCGCCCGGACGAGCGTGACGGACCGCGGTGGCTCCCGCCCACGCGCGTGGTCGTCCGCGTAACCGGGCGCTGGAAGGGGGCCGATGCGGACACGGTGGTGGTGCGCACCGGCATGGGCGGCGGCGACTGCGGCTTCCACTTCGAGCCCGGCGGGGAGTACCTGATCTACGCCTACGCCGCCGAGGGCGCGGAGCTGACGACCGGCATCTGCACCCGCACGCGGCAGATCGAGCATGCGGCGGAAGACCTGCGGGAGCTGCGCGAGGCGTACAGGCCGCGCGGCCCGAGTAGCGCCGCACCCTCACGTCACGGCCGAGCTCCTCTGAGACGTTGATGGATGTGCGTCGGTGGATGCCGATCGCGAACCCGGAGGCGAACGAATGATCTTCCCCGCGTGGCTGTGGATCGGGATGCTGGCGGCGGCGAACCCATGCGGGCCGGGCGATGCCCTCTGCTCCTGCGCCGGGCGCGTTTCGCCGCGGGAGCAGTTCGAGCGGTCGGACGCGGTGTTCCGCGACGTCGTCGTGAAGGTCTCGAGGCGGCGCGAGGAATACGGGCCCAACCAGTGGTACCTGCGCAAACGGGTGGTCGTCCGCGTCGTCGAGCGCTGGAAGGGAGCGGAGGCGGCCACGGTGGTGGTGCGCACCGGCATGGGCGGCGGCGATTGCGGCTATCCCTTCGAGCGCGGCCGGGAGTACCTGATCTACACCCGCGCCGCTCAGAACTCGGAGCTGGCGACCGGCATCTGCACCCGCACGAACCGGATCGAGCACGCGGGAGAGGACCTGCGAGAGCTACGCGCCCTCGCGCCGGCCGCCGCCGCAGCTGTGGACCTCGTGACGAAGAAGGAGGCAGGACGATGAAGCTTCTTCCCCTCGGGCTGGCGATCGCGGTGCTCGCCGCGCCGGCCCCGTGCGTAGCCGGCGGCTCCCTGTCCCGCTGTGCGATACCGCTGCCGCAACCATCCTTCGAGCGGGCTGACGCGGTGTTCCGGGGCGTGGTGGTCTCCACCCCGGTCGGCCCGGAACGCGACGGCTCCGCGGGCGGGCCCTCCTACCGCTGGGCGACGGTGCGCGTCACCACGCGGTGGAAGGGAGTGGTGCCCGGCACCGTCCGGATCAGGGGCAGCCAGGTCGGCGTGGGCGACGACATCCATTTCTCCTTCGAAAGGGGTGCCGAGTACCTGATCTACGCGAAATACTCCGGTGACGTGCTCACCGCCGGGAACTGCTCGGGAACGAGACGGATCGAGCAGGCCGCGTCGTTCCTGGAGGCGCTCCCCGAGCCCCTGCCGGAAACCGCCGCGCCGTAGGGTGGCGGCCCCGCGCTCCCGACCCAGAGCAGCGAGCCTCGCGGGCATCCCGCGAGGCTCGCCGTGTTCTTCCCTCTCCGCTTCCGGAGATCAGCTCCGCAGGCGGGCGGTGAGCGCGCGGTCCACCGACGCGGCGCCGCTGCCGCGGATGATCACCGCCAGCGAAATCGCCAGCGCCAGCAGGTGGTACTCGAAGCCCTCGCCCGCCTGCTGCCCGCTCCAGTTCATGAAGAAGCCGTTCGGCAGGTGGGTGGTGAGCACGGCACCGACCATCACGGCGATCACCCCGAGCGCGCCGGCGCGCCCCAGGAAGCCGAAGACGAGCGCCAGCGAGCCGAAGAACTCGGCCACGATCACCAGCAGGCCGACGATCCAGGGGAGCCCCACCGAGCCCGTGAGGTAGCCCATCGTCCCCTCGAAGCCGAAGCCGCCGAACCAGCCCAGCAGCTTCTGCGCGCCGTGCGGGAACATCACCACCCCGAGCACCACCCGCAGCAGCGTCTGCGTCCAGTCGTCCTCCGTGCGCACCAGCGCCGCCAGCAGGCCGCCGCGGGCATGGGACCGGGCCGGCGTCGCGGCCAGCGTCTGCGTGTTCGCCATCTCGTCCTCCATCACAAGGGTCGTCGTCCGACCGGTTGAAAGCGCGTCCTTCAGACGCAGAGAAACTCCGTCACACGTTTGTTTACCAGTCAAGCATTCAGGCAAAACGAAGTCCGGGCGGCTACTCCGCGTCCCGGATCCGGTCGAGGTAGTCGATCAGCCTCGCCAGCTCCTCGTCACCGAGCACCCGGCCGGGCAGGTCGTCGCCCTCGGCCATCGGCGCCTCCAGGTGGTCGAGCAGCTCCAGGCCGGCGGGGGTGATGAAGCAGTGCACCTGGCGCCGGTCCTCGGTGCAGCGGGCGCGGCGCACCAGCTCCTTCTCCTCCAGCCGGTCCAGCAGGCGCGTGATCCCCGGCGTCTGCTCGATGAGCCGCCCGCCGATCTCCAGCGTGGGCATCGGCTTCCCCTGCGCCCCGCGCAGGATGCGCAGCACGTTGAACTGCTGCAGCGTGATGCCGTGCGGCTCGATCACCGCCCCCAGGCGCCGCCGCAGCACGTCGGCCGTCCGCAGGATCGCGATAGTCGCCTCCTGCGCCCGCGAGTGGAAGGGCCGCGTCTGCCGGATCTCGCGCTGGACCGCGCTGGTGGTCTCGTTCATGGAGTGTAGTATACATGACGATAGATGACATGTCAAGCATATGCCTGGAGAGCCCGTTTGGGACCGTCGGAAGCGCGGCCTGGGGAGACCTGCACGGTCCGTCGTGGGACCAGGACCCCAGGCGCCGCGCGAGGAAAAGTCCGAAAAAACGCGGTGCGCCGACGAGAGGCGGACGACCACAGGCACCTTTCCCGTCCTATTGACGTAAGTCGTTGACCAGTTTATACTTAGTATCTAAACGCGCCGCAATTCGGCATCTCCTGAACACCAGGTTTTCTCGGGGAAGAAATGAAGAAATTGCTCGTCTTCCTGGGCCTCGCCGCAGTCGCGGCGGGGTGCTCTGATTCTTCGCAGCCGCTGGCATCGGACGTACCGGAGCCCAGGCTTTACGCGTGGGGCGTGGACAACGACTGGGACGGCATCGACGACGGGATCGAAGAGGACCTCGCCAACACGTATGCGCCAGTCCTGTTCATGCCCAACCTGATCACCCGCGCCCAGGCCGGGAGCGGCGTGTGGGGCGACTGGACGTGGCCGGGCAACGTGGAGTGGTACCTGGCGAACGTGCAGATGCGCTTCCACCACAACAACTGCCCGGACCACCAGATCATGAACCTGGGCACGATTACCGTGTCGAACGTGACCACGCAGCGCCACCAGAGCTCCGGTACGTTCTGCCTGCATTCGGGCACGACGTACGGCTCGAACGGCGACGGCGGGTTCAACAAGGACCAGACCTTCTTCCTGCAGGCCGTCTACGACGACGTGGTGCATCCGGGCGTGCGCGACCCGTCGGGGTGGAAGGTCTACACGCACGTGTACCGCAACACCATCGGCGGGATCAGCATCCAGTACTGGTTCTTCTACCCGTACAACGACTTCATCGCCGCGTTCAACCACGAGGCGGACTGGGAGCACATCACGGTGCAGTTGAACTCCAGCCAGCAGCCGACCACCGTGATCTACGCGGCGCACCACACCCCCAAGACGTGGCAGGCGTACCAGGTCACCTGGTACAACGGCACGCACCCGCAGGTGTGGGTGGCCGACGGCTCGCACGCCAGCTACGCCAGCGAGGGCGAGTGCGACAGCGCCTACCCCGAGGGCACGAACGAGAGCTGCTGGACCAACCTGGACCAGCGCTGGTTCACCTGGAGCGGCGGCAAGGGCTACGAGGCCGGGCTGCAGGGCGGCGGGCTGGTGAACGTGGGCGAGATGCCGCAGGCGTACACGAACAAGCGGCCGATGCCCGGGCAGGAGTGGCTCCGCTACTCGGGCCGCTGGGGCGAGATCGGCAGCGAGGAGGTCGTCCCCGGCGAGGACACCAGCGGCCCGCAGGGCCCGGGACAGCACAAGGAGGACTGGAACGTCGACCTCAGCACGGGGTGCGGTGAAGCGTCGTGCACACCGGTGACGGCCGCCTACATCAGCCACTTCACCGGCGCGGACTGCACCGGCACGGAGAGCTACTACACGCCGTACTTCAACTACGACGGCGTGCGGCGCTCCTGGGACGGCAAGGGGATGGCCGGGACCACGCTGCGCACGGTGACCAACCGGTCGTACCGGGACAGCAGCGGCGCGTGCTACAACGCGTGGCCCAGCGGAAACACCCTCTCGAACTTCGTCACCATCTATCGCTGAGCCGGCCGGCTCGGAGATGAACAGCGGGGTGGGGGGGGGGG
>DASVWD010000134.1 GCA_036389795.1 Longimicrobium sp. | reverse complement strand
AGTAACCGCCGCTTCCATCACTTTCGCACTCTCGCACTTAGCACTTTCGCACTGCCGTTCCGGGCATGTCCCTCCGCTGCGCTCCGGGCCGGGCTGCGCGCGCGGTAGGGCACGATACGACTGTGCCCAACCGCGCCAGGCCACCGCCGCGACGATACCCCGTGTCGCGGCGGCGTCCCGGCCCTGTCGGGCGCGCATCCCCTCACGCGGGTTTCGTCGCGCAAAGCACCGTGGGGGGTCGTAGGGGCGAGCCTGCGAGTCCGTAGGAAGTCCGCATCGGCTCGTGAGCCCGCCTCCCGCGCCTGCCCTGGCATCCACCGGTCGAGGCATGCCTCGCCCCTACGACCATCCCTCTCCCACGCACCGAGCCGCGTAAAGTCCACCCTCTCCCGAAGTTGAGAGAGGGTTGCCGCTCTAAGGCGGCGGGTGAGGGCCCGCGCCGGAGCCCGCCGGAACGCGCGAGACCGGCGTGTGCACGGCTCCGTCGCGCGAAGCGCCGAGGTGTTTCCCCTCTCCCGCAGTCTGGGAGAGGGGAGCGCGGCCCCTGGTCGTGAGGAACGAACGACCGGGCCGCGCGGGGGAGAGGGCCCCGCCTGTAGGGAAATGCCCCATCCCCTCCCTCGCGATCCCCTTCCGATCCCCTCCCGGCGGTAAGCGCCCGCACGACGCGACGTTCCGCGGTTCCCTTGCACGCGCGGCGGTGGATTGCCGACGGATGGGCGCGGGCCGGGAGACTAGCTTCATCTCCAGCTGGACCGGGCGGCGCGCAGCGCTCCGGTCCCCCCGCCGGAGCCGCGGAGGCCCGCCGGGGAAGTCCCCAACCGAAAGGTGACGATCATGCGCAGGCAACTGTACGTGCTGGCGGCCCTCCCCGCCCTCCTGGCGGCGTCGGCGGCGCCCCTCTCCTTCCAGAACGGCAGCCGCGTGTGGGTCTCGGGGACCTCCACGGTGCGCGCCTGGCGCTGCGAGAGCGCGCAGGTGGAAGGAACCGCCCGGGCCTCCACCACCACGCTCAGCGAGCTGAAGTCGGTGCCCGGCGCCGAGCTGAGTATCCCGGTGGCCGCGCTGGACTGCCGCAACAACACCATGAATGGCCACATGCGCACCGCGCTCAAGGCCGCCGAGAACCCGCAGATCCGCCTCCGCGCCTCCTCGATCGAGGTGAGCGCCGACGGCGCGGCGAAGATCGTCGGGCAGCTCACCATCGCCGGGAGCACGCAGCCGGTGACGATCGACGGCACGGTGGCCAGCGAGGACGGGCAGCTCCGGGTGCGCGGCACCAGGCAGCTCGACATGACGCAGTTCGGGGTGCGCCCGCCCAGCCTGATGATGGGCACCATGAAGGTGCGCCCCGCGGTGACGGTCGGCTTCGACGTGGTGCTGAAGCCCTGAAGGTGTGAAGGGCGGCGGGACCACCGCCGCGAGAAGAGGACCGGGGGCGCACACTGGCACCCCCGGAAACCGGAAGAAGCTCCTCCGTGGAGACGGAACCATGAGAACGACGCATCGTGTGCTGCTCCCGGCCTTCCTGGCCGTGTTCGCGGCAGCCCCGGCTCTTGCCCAGAACGACACCCCGGGCGGCGGCGCGCCCCCGGCCACCGGCGACTCGACGAAGGAGGAGACCCGCACCTTCGGGACGGCGCAGCAGATCAGCATCCAGAACTACCGGCCCACCGACCGGCGCGGCCTGAACGTCTTCGAGCCCCCCAAGAACGACGGCGTGCCCTACGAGGGCTTCAAGCTGATGCTCGGCGCGGCCTTCACGCAGCAGTTCCAGTCGATCGACCACAGCAACACCGCGGCGGAGGTCATCAAGAAGGACGCGAACGGCAAGGACTACAACGCGAACCAGCTCGCCGACATCGGCCCGGGCTTCAACAACTCGGTCGCCAACCTGTACCTGACCGCCCAGCTCGCCCGCGGCATCAGCGTGCACATGACGAGCTACCTGTCGGCCCGCCACCACCCCGAGACGTGGGTGAAGGACGGCTACCTCCAGGTGGACCAGTCGCCGATCGACCTGCCGATCCTGAACGACCTCTTCAAGGTGGCCACGATCAAGGTCGGGCAGATGGAGCTCAACTACGGCGACTCGCACTTCCGCCGCACCGACAACGGCAACTCCATCTACAACCCGTTCGTCGGCAACCTGATCATGGACCCCTTCACCACCGAGGCCGCCGCCGAAGTGTACGTGCGCTCGCACGGCCTGCTGGGGATGGTGGGGATCTCGGCCGGGCAGCTCCACCCCACGGTGCAGAACCCCGACGACCGGACGCCCTCGTTCCTGGGCAAGGTGGGCTTCGACCGCCAGCTCACCGAGGACCTGCGGGTGCGCCTGACGGGCTCGCTGTACACCAACCGGCACTCGACCGAGCAGAACCTGTACAGCGGCGACCGCGCCGGCTCGCGCTACTACTTCGTGCTGGAGAACACGATCGCCACCGAGAGCGGCAACTTCCGCTCGGGGATGCTGAACCCCGGCATGGGCTACAAGATGACCTCGTGGGTGGTGAACCCCTTCGTGAAGTTCCGCGGCCTGGAGCTCTTCGGGGTGATCGAGCAGGCCCGGGGCCGCACCCGCGCCGAGGAGGACGAGCGCACCTGGAACCAGTACGCGCTCGACGCCACCTACCGCCTGCTGCCGGGCGAGCCGCTGTACGTCGCCGCCCGCTACAACACGGTGCGCGGCCCCCTGGCCAACACCACCGCCGACGTGGGCGCGGACCGCTGGCAGCTGGCCGCCGGCTGGTACCTCACCGACAACATCCTGCTCAAGGGCGAGTACGTGACGCAGAAGTACGTCGACTTCGCCACCACGGACATCCGCAACGGCGGCAAGTTCAGCGGGTTCGTCTTCGAGGGCGTGGTCGCCTTCTGACCCGAGCCTCGCAGGACGCAGAGAAGCGGAGCGGGGAGCCCTCACCGGGGCTCCCCGCTCCGCTTTGCTTCATGCCAATGCCCAGAACTGTTACCCGATCGAATGTCATTCTGAGGGAGCCGCTGCGCCGCACCTTCTCAACGCGATGAAGCCGGGCGGCGACCGAAGAATCTACTCAGCGCAGCACGAGGGTAGTCGCGAGAGACGGACCTCGCTCGCAGGCGAAGTAGATTCTTCGGTCGCGTCCAACCTCTGGTGCGTAGGAAAGTCTCGCGAGGACGCTCCCTCAGAACGACATCTCGGTTGGGTCAACAGAGCTGGCAGAGAATCCCTCGCAGTTCTCCGTTGACTCCGTTGACTCCGTGTGAGGCTTTGCAGTTCGCTTCACGCACCCGTCCCGCGCAGGTCGCTCAGCACCACGTCCGCCGCCTCGGCCAGCGAGTCGACCACGGTGATGAAGGGGAGCGCCAGCGCCTCCTCCAGCTCGCTCTCCGGGCTCTTCACCAGGACCGCCCGGCCGCCGAGCCGCTGGGTCATGATCACGTCGCGCAGGCGGTCGCCCACGTACCAGGAGCGCGCCAGGTCCAGGCCGTGCTCGCGGGCGGCGCGCAGGTACATCCCCGGGCGGGGCTTGCGGCACTCCTGGGGGTCGGGCTCGCCGGGGCCCAGCGGGCAGTGGTACTCGGCTTCGGTGAAGTAGCCCCGGCCGATGCCGGACTGGTTGGTGACCAGCGCGGTGAAGAGCCCCGCGGCGGAGAGCCGCGCCACCGCTTCGGCGGCGCCGGGAAGGAGCTCCACCCCGGCGGGGTCGGAGAGGTAGTGCCGGTCGACGATCAGCGTGCCGTCCCGGTCCAGGAAGACGGCGGGCCTCCCCTCCCCCGCCACCGTCGCCCGCTCAGCCGGCGGTGATGTTGAAGCCGGCGTCCACGTACAGCACCTCGCCGGTGACGCCGCTGGAGAGCTCCGAGGCCAGGAAGAGCGCGGCGTTGCCCACCTCGCTCGAGTCCACCGTGCGCCTGAGCGCCGCCCGCTCGGCCGTGATCTTCATCAGGTCGCGGAAGTGCGCCACCCCGCGCGCCGCCAGCGTGTTGATGGCGCCCGCGGAGACGGCGTTCACGCGTACGCCCCGCGGCCCCAGGTCCACCGCCAGGTAGCGCACGCACGCCTCCAGCGCCGCCTTGGCCACGCCCATCACGTTGTAGCCCGGCACCGCCTTCTGCGACCCGTAGTAGCTCATGGTCACCACGCTGCCGCCCCCCTCCATCAGCGGCGCGAAGGCGCGCGAGAGCGCCACCAGCGAGTAGGCGCTGATGTCCATCGCGGTGGAGAAGTCGCCGCGGGTGGTCTCCAGGAACGGGTTCGACATCGCCGTGCTGGGCGCGTACGCCACCGAGTGCAGCAGGAAGTCGAGCCGCCCGCCCCACAGCCCGCGCACCCCCTCGACGACGGCCTCGATCTGCTCGTCGCGGGTGACGTCCAGGTCGAAGAGCGGCACCTCGCCCAGCTCCTGGGTGGTCTTCACCACCCGGTCGCGCATCACGTCGCCCTGGTAGGTGAAGGCGAGCTCCATCCCGGCCGAGGCCAGCGCCCGCGCGCACCCCCACGCGATCGAGTTCTTGTTGGCGACGCCGACGATGAGGCCCTTCCTGCCGGCGAGGAGTCCGGCGAGTCCGGCGACCGGCGAGCTTTCGGCCATGTCTCCTGTCTTCCGTTCGACGAGCGTTCGAAGAAGTCTCAGCGGCGCGCCGGGGGCGGCGCCGCGGGCGGCTGCGGCGGCGGGGCCGGCGCGGGAGCCGGAGCCGGCCGCGGC
>DASVWD010000133.1 GCA_036389795.1 Longimicrobium sp. | reverse complement strand
GGCGGACGGACACGCGCGGGGTGGGGCCGCCGGCCTCAGTAGTGGCCGAACGGGTTGGGGGCCTGCGCCTGCATCGCGCGGTCGACCTCGCCGCCTTCCTCGCCCAGGGCCAGCGTGGTCGGCTTCGGCTCCTCCTCGCCCAGCGCGTCGGTGGTGAGCACCGGGCCCTCCTCGCCCAGCGCCAGCGTGGTGATGATGTCCTCCTCGCCCAGGGCGAGCGTCGTCATCTCCCCGCCCGCGGACGCGTCGCGCGTCAGCGTGGTCTCCTCCCCGGTCGCCATCGTGGTGGGACCTTCTCCGCTCTCCTCTCCCGTCGCCATCGTGGTGGGCCTCTCCGTGCCCCCCGCCGCCCTCGACTCGACCGTGCCGCCGCCGCCCGGCTCCTCCTCGCCCACCGCCAGGGTGGTGGGGCGGTCCTGCCGGCCGGGGGCGTGGGCCAGCCCCGGCGGCGAGCCCGCGTGGCCGTGGCCGTAGCCGGGGTCTTCCTCGCCGAGCGCCTCCGTCGTGGGCCGCGGCTCCTCCTCGCCTACCGCCTCGGTGGTGAGCACCGGGCCCTCCTCGCCCAGCACGTAGGTGGTGACGCGGCCCTCTTCCTCTCCGAGCTCCAGGGTGGTCAGCTGCGGCTCCTCCTCGCCGACCGCCAGCGTGGTGTAGACGGGTCCTTCCTCGCCCTTGATGAGCGTCGTGATGGGAGTCTTCTTCCCGGGCATGGTATCGCTCCGTCGTTGATCCGTGGGCGGCCCAACCGGCCGAATGAAAGGGAGGTGCATCATCGCGCGTCCCCAACCAGGCGGACGCCCGGCGAAGATCGTCCCCCGCCCCCCTCCCGCGCAAGCAAACTTTCTTTCCACCCCACCGCCGCCCGCCTCCCGTCCGGCGATCCCGCCTCCCGGATACGAGGTGCTTGACGGCTCCGCTCAGGCGTATTAGTGTATCGGTAAGCTAGTACACTGGTACACACCAGCGGCCTGAAGGCGCATGCTCTTCACCATCGAAGCTTCCTCGCCGGTCCCGATCTACGCGCAGATCGTGGGGCAGGTGCGCGCGGCCCTGGCCGGCGGCGAGCTGCAGGCGGGCGACCCGCTCCCCTCGGTGCGGCAGCTCGCCTCGGAGCTGCGGGTGAACCCCAACACGGTGGCGCAGGCGTACCGCGAGCTGGAGCGCGAGGGGCTCACCTACGTGCAGCGCGGGCAGGGCACCTTCGTGGCCGAGATGGCCCCCGAGCGGCGGCAGGGCGAGCGGGCGCGCGTGGCCCGGGAGCTCGCGGAGCGCATGCTGGCCGAGGCGTTCCGGCTGGGGCTCTCCCCCGCCGAGGTTCGCAGCGCCGTGGAGGCGTGCCTGGCCGCCCTCCCCGGCTCGACCGCCCGCGCGGCGGCGGCGGCCGGAGACTGACCCGATATCCGTCCACCCATCGTCCGAACCCGAACGCGCGGAGCACCGACCATGGACGGCATCACCCTCACCTTCCAGCTCACCCCCGGGTGGATCGCGGCGGCGCTCGCCGTCGACGCGGCGCTCCTGGCCCTCGCCTGGTCCGCCGTCCGCCGCCTGCGCCGCGGCGCGGCCCCCACCGGAGGCTGACGCCATGGACGCCATCCGCACCCGCGGGCTCTCGCGGCGGCTGGGCCCCGGCTTCGCCGTGCGCGATGTCTCGCTCACCGTCCCCCCGGGCGCCGTCTACGGGTTGCTGGGGCCCAACGGCGCCGGGAAGACCACCACCATCCGGCTGATCCTGGACCTGCTGCGCCCCGACGCCGGCCAGGTGGAGGTGATGGGCGTCGACGCCCGGCGCGACCCGGCCGAGGCGCGCGCCCGGGTCGGCTACGTCCCCGAGCGACCGGCGGTGCCCGACTGGATGCGCGTGGGGAGGGCGCTCCGGCACCACGCGGCGTTCTACCCGGGGTGGGACGCGGCGTACGCCAGCGCCCTCCTCGAGCGGCTGGGGCTCAGCCCCGACCGGCCGGTGCGCCACCTCAGCAAGGGCGAGGCGGAGCGGCTCGCGCTCCTGCTGGCGCTGGCCCACCGGCCGCCGCTGCTGGTGCTGGACGAGCCCACCGGCGGGCTGGACCCGCTGGCCCGGCGCGAGATCACCGAGCTGCTCCTGGAGCACGTGGCCGACACCGGCGCCGCCGTGTTCGTCTCCAGCCACCTGGTGCACGAGCTGGAGCGGTTCGCCGACCGCGTGGGGGTGATGAACGGCGGGCGGCTGCTGGCCGAGATGCCGCTCGAGGAGTTCCGCGGCTCCATCAAGCGCCTGCGCGTGGGCGCGGGGCCGCGCCCCGAGCCTCCCGGGCTCCCCTTCGCGCTGCTGTCGCGCGAGCCGCGCGGGCGCGAGGAGGTGTGGGCGGTGCGCGGCTGGGAGCCCGCCATGGCCGGGGCGCTGGCCGCGTGCGGGGTGGAGCTGAAGGAGGTGGTGGACCTGGACCTGGAAGAGAGCTACGTGGAGCTCTTGCGCGACCGCGGCGGAAAGGAGGCCTCCCATGCTGCGTGAGATGATCGGCGCCGAGCGCGAGCGGCGCGCGGTGCCCCTGGTGCTCCTCACCCTGCTCTACCTGGCCATCCCCGGAGTCTACCTGGTGGGCCTCGGGGGCGGCGCCGGGAAGGTGATGGCGGGCGGCGCGCTGACGGCGGGGCTCCTCTCGCTGGCCGCCATGCCGGCCGCCGCGGGCTGGGGCGTCGGCGCCTGGCACCCCGAGCGGCGCGGCGGGTGGGCGTACGCGCTGTCGCTCCCCGTCTCGCGCCGGCGCTACTTCGCCATGCGCTACCTGGCGGGGCTCGCCTGGCTGGCGGTGCCGGTGGGCGCCGCGGGGCTCCTGGCGGGCGGCATCGCGCTGTCCGGGGCGCTCCCCGCGGGGCTCTACGCGTACCCGCTGCCGTTCCTCACCTGGGCGGCGCTCGCGAGCTGGTTCCTCTACTCGGCCGGCTTCGTGGCGTCGGCGCGCTTCGAGCGCCCGTGGCTGGCGCTTGCGCTGGCCGCCGCCGCCTGCTGGGTCTGGATGATGGTGGCGGGAGGACTCTCGGCGGCGGGCTTCCTGGACGCTTCCCCGCTCGGCAGCGCCAACCCGCTGTCGTGGCTCCTGCACATCCCCATGCCGGTGGACTACTGACATGCGCGCGATCCTTCTCCTCCCGATCCTGCTGGCGCCGGCCGCCCCCGCGCTCTCGCAGCCCGCGCCGGCCGACACGCTCCCGCTGCGCCCCGGCTCGCCGGGGGTCACCGTGGCCGCCAGCGACACCGCCGTGCGCGTGGTGGCGGTGGCGCCCGGAACGGCGCGCCTCTCGCCCGGCGACCTGCTGCTCACCATCGGCGGGCGGCCGGTGCGCGGGTGGTCCACCGCCCAGGCCGTCGACGCCCTCGCCGGCCCGCTCGGCTCCACCGTCGAGGTGGGCGTGGCCGAGCCGGGCGGGGTGCGCACCGTGCGCCTGGAGCGGCGCGACCTGATCGCGCCCTCGCCCCGCTACACGGAGCTGGTGGCCACCGAGCACTTCGTCGTCCACCACCGCCCGGGCGAGGCGGCGCCCGCCCGCGCGCTGGCGAAGAAGGCCGAGGCGCTGTACCGGCGCGCCGGCCTCCCGATGGACACCGAGGGGCGGAGGGCGCATTTCTACCACCTGGCCTTCGCGGACTTCGGCGCGGAGCGGGACCTGGGCGAGCTTCCGCCCTGGGCGGGGTGGGCGCGCGACAACCTCGGTCTCCCCTGGGCCGTCACCCGCGTGTTCGGCTACCTGGCGTACGGCGTCCCCGGGCGCTTCGGGGAGCGCTACCTTTCGCCCGGCTTCGGGTGGGAGCTCACCCCGGACCGCGTGCACCGCGCGGCCGTGCGCACGGCCCCGGACGGGCGCGCGGCGGACCCGCGGGACCTGGAGGTGCCCCCGGCGCGGCTGGAGCTGCCGGTCCCGCTGGACCCGGCGCAGCTCGAGCGGCTCCCGGCGGGCGCCAGCCTGCGCGAGTACGTGCGCGAGCGCTACGGCCGGGAGCGGACGGCCGCCCTCTGGACGAGCGGCGGCGACTTCGAGGCGGCGGTGCCGCGGGTGCTGGGCGCCGCTCCCGGGCGGCTCCTGGCCGACTGGCAGGGCCACCTCCGCCACCTGGGCCCCGCCCCCGACATGCCGGTGCCGCCGCGGGAGGTGGCCCTGGCGCTCGGCTGGGGCGCGCTGGTGCTCCTCTGGGGCGCCCGCGTCGCCGCGCGGAAGGAAGTGGGGTGATCCCCCACTCCGCAGAGTGTCGTTGAGGACGCAGAGATCAGCCGAACAGGGTCCGTCGGGCCGTTGCGGTTGCATGAGGGATGCGCGCCCGGAGGGCCGGGACGCCGCCGCCACGGGGGTATCGTGGCGGCGGTGGCCCGGCGCGGTTGGGTACGGTCGTATCGTGCCCTACCGCGCGCGCAGCCCGGCCCGGAGCGCAGCGGAGGGACATGCCCAAAACCGCAGTGCGAGGTGCCGAGTGCGAAGCGCGAAGTGCGCGAGACGAAGAGAGCCCCTCTCCCGAACGGCTCGGGAGAGGGGCTCTCGATTGTCGATCTGCGGCCGGACTCAGTGGCTGGTGCCGGTGCGGCGGTGCCAGTCGTCGTGCTCGGCCTTGCAGGTGGCGCGGATCTCCACCAGCCGGCGGAGGTTGGTGCCCGCCTGCGCCGCCAGCTCGCGGCAGCGCTGGTCGTGGTAGCGGTGGAACTCGGTGTGCGAGCCCGAATAGCTGCCGCTGCTGCTGCGGCTGTCCCACCGCCGGTCGTCCCACCGCCGGTCGTCGCGGCGGTCGCGGTCCCCGATGCCGATCCAGTCCCAGATGCTGCGGTTCTGACTGTACCGCCAGCCGCCGCAGTTCTCGGGGGTGTTGTGCGGGTTGCCCCGCCCGATGCACCACCCCGGCGGCACGCGGCGCCCGTTGCGCAGCAGGGTGCGGCGGTCGCGCGAGATCTCGAAGCGGTTGCCCCCGAAGGTGCTGGACCGCTGGAAGCGGTCGTCGCGCCGCTCGAAGCGGTCGTCGTCGCGGTCGCGGTCGCGGCTGCCGCGGTTGTCGCGCTGCTCCTGCTTGCCGTGCCCGCGGCCGTGGCCCTTGCCGCTGTTCCCCTGCGCCAGCACCGGCGAGGCCGAAACCACGGCCGCCAGCACCAGGGCCACGGGGAGGGAAAGCTTGCTCGTCTTCATTTGCCTGATACTCCGGTCGCGGTGAACTGCTACCCCACGCTCGGGCCTGGTGACGAGCAATTGCGGTGCCAAGTCGCAATCTGACAATCACCTAGACGTAATGCGGCGTTTCGCCTCCCGGCGCGGGAGACCGGCCCCCGCCGTTCGTCCCCCGGGTGGGACGGGCCCCTGTCCGCCCGGGAGACAGGGCACGGCAGCCTGTGACAGACCGTATACAGTATTCGCCAACGCGCGTTTCACCCTTGCGCGGCGCCCGGCGGGGCTTACGTTGGCGCCGTCTCCCCCGGCGCCCCCGATGGGGGGCCGCTCTCTCCCGTCCGTCTTTCCCAACGCGAGGAGCTCCCATGAAGCACGCGCTGTCGGCGCTGCTGCTGGTGGCCGCCGCGGCGGGGTGCGCGCAGCAGCAGCGGGCCCGGCCGGCGTCGGAGCCGGCCCCCCGGTCTGAAGCGCGGGTCCCGCCCGGCCGCCTGCCGCCGGCCGACCCCTTCCCCTCCACCTACCGCCCCCTCCCCTCGCAGCCCACGCTGATCCGCGGCGGCACGGTGATGACCGCGGCGGGGCAGATCATCCCGGGCGGCCAGGTGCTGCTGGTGGACGGCAAGGTCCAGGCGGTGGGCGCCACGGTCGACGCCCCCGCGGACGCGGTGGTGGTGGACGCCACGGGGAAGTTCGTGACCCCGGGGATCATCGACACCCACTCGCACCTGGGCGTCTACGCGAGCCCCGGGGTGGAGGCGCTCTCCGACGGCAACGAGGCCACCAACCCCAACACGGCCGAGGTGTGGGCCGAGCACTCGGTGTGGCCGCAGGACCCCGGCTTCACGCGGGCGCTGGAAGGGGGGATCACCACGCTGCAGATCCTCCCCGGCTCGGCCAACCTGTTCGGCGGGCGGAGCGTGACGGTGCACAACGTCCCCGCGCGCACGGTGCAGCAGATGAAGTTCCCCGGGGCGCCGTACGGGCTGAAGATGGCGTGCGGCGAGAACCCCAAGCGCGTCTACGGCAACCGGAACGGCCCGTCCACGCGCATGGGGAACGTGGCGGGGTACCGCGCGGCGTGGATCAAGGCGCGCGAGTACCAGGACAAGTGGGACCGCTGGGAGGCGGGCGGGCGCCAGGCGCGCGACACGCCCACGCGCGACCTGGAGCTGGAGACGCTGGCCGGGGTGCTGCGCGGCGAGATCCTGGTGCACAACCACTGCTACCGCGCCGACGAGATGGCGCAGATGATCGACATCGCCCGCGAGTTCGGCTACCGCATCCGCTCGTTCCACCACGGGGTGGAGGCGTACAAGATCCGCGACCTGCTGGCGCGGGACTCGATCAGCGGCTCGCTGTGGGCCGACTGGTGGGGGTTCAAGATGGAGGCGCTCGACTTCACCAAGGCCAACATCGCCATGGTGCACCAGGCGGGGGCGCGCGCCATCGTGCACTCCGACGACCCCACGGGGATCCAGAAGCTGAACCAGGAGGCGGCCAAGGCGATCCAGGCCGGCCGCGCGGCGGGGATCCAGGTCAGCGAGAACGACGCGCTGCGCTGGCTGACGGCCAACCCGGCGTGGGCGCTGGGGATCGACCGCTGGGTGGGCACCCTGGAGCCGGGGAAGAACGCCGACGTGGTGATCTGGTCGGCCAACCCCTTCAGCGTGTACGCGCGGGTGGACCGCGTGTACATCGACGGCGCGCTGATGTTCGACCGCTTCGACCCGCGCCGCCAGCCCAAGACCGACTTCGAGGTGGGGCTCTTCCCCGCGGAGGCCAGCCAATGAGACGCAGCTTCACGATCGCCGCCGCCGTGCTGGGGCTCGCCGCCCCGCCGGCCGCGGCGCAGACCATCGCCATCGTGGGGGGGAGGGTGGTGACCGCCTCGGGCGCCACCATCCCCAACGGCACGGTGCTGATCCAGGGCGGCCGCATCGCCGCCGTGGGCGCCGGCGTGGCGGTCCCCGCCGGGGCGCGCCGCATCGACGCGAGCGGGAAGTGGGTGACGCCGGGGCTCTTCGAGTCGAGCACCAACCTGGCGCTGGTGGAGGTGGAGCAGGTGGGCACCACCCGCGACTACCGCATCCAGGAGGAAGACCAGGTGGCGGCGGCGCTCAACATCGCCGACGGCCTGAACCCGCGCTCGATGGTGATCCCGGTTACCCGGATCGCGGGCGTCACCACGGCGGTCTCCCGCCCCGTCGGCGGGCTGATCGCCGGGCAGGGGGTGCTGATCGACCTGGACGGCGACAACATGGACGAGATGATGGTCCGCTCGCCGGTGGCCATGTTCGCCAGCATCAGCGAGAACGCGCGCGAGGCGGGGCACGGCGCGCGCGGCGGCATCACCATGCGCCTGCGCGAGGTGCTGGAGGACGCGCGGGCGTACGCCAGGAACCGCACCGCCTTCGAGCGGGGGGAGACGCGCGACTTCAGCGTGAGCCGGCTGGACCTGGAGGCGCTGCAGCCGGTGCTGGCGGGGCGCCTGCCGCTGGTGGTGCAGGCGCACCGGGCCAGCGACATCCAGACGGCCATCCGCGTCGCGCGCGAGTACGACGTGCGGCTGATCATCTCGGGCGGCACCGAGGCGTGGATGGTGGCGGGCGACCTGGCGCGGGCGCGGGTGCCCGTGCTGGTGAAGGTGCTCAACAACCTCCCGGAGAGCTTCGAGGCGCTGGGGGCTACCTACGAGAACGCCGCGCGGCTCAGGCGCGCGGGGGTGCAGGTGGCCATCACCACGGGCGAGACCTTCAAGGCGTACAACATCCGCCAGGAGGCGGGCAACGCGGTGGCGTACGGGCTGCCGTGGGACGAGGCGTTCCGGGCGGTGACGCTCTACCCCGCGCAGATCTGGGGCGTGGACGACCGCTACGGGTCGCTCGAGCCGGGGAAGGTGGCCAACGTGGTGGTGTGGGACGGCGACCCGCTGGAGCTGCTCACCAGCGTGGAGCACGTCTTCATCCGCGGCCGCGAGGTGCCCATGGTCTCCCGCGAGACGATGCTGCGCGACCGCTACATGAACCTGGACGAGAGCCGGCGGTCGTACCGGCAGTAGGGAAGTGCGTGAGTGCGTGAGTGCGAAAGTCCGGGGTACGAAGTACGAGGTACGGACGTAGCTCCGTGCGTGCACCCGGCGCTCGCGCACCACGCCGGTGTCTGAGGTGAGCGAAGCGCCCTCCGCATCGTCCGTTGCGGGGGGCGCTCCGCTTCAGTCGTCGCTGCGCGCGGATGGTTGCGGGGGAGTCCGCGAAGGCGGACTTTGTGCCGTCGTAGCGGGCGGTTTATGCTGATTGAGAATCTGATCCGGTAATCGGGCTCGTAGGGGCGAGGCATGCCTCGCCCGCTGCCAGTTGCAACGTCAAAGTTCGTCGAAGCGGGCCGGGCATGTCGCCGCGTGATGGCCTTCGGCCATCCGGGCGAGGCATGCCTCGCCCCTACGGGAA